>NZ_JBFUIC010000124.1:0-14099 GCF_056402075.1 Pseudomonas sp. P4_C3 | reverse complement strand
CCCTGGAAGTCAGCGATGACGAAGTGGAAACCCTGCTCGGCGCGGGGCTGGTGGATGTCGGCGTGGTGCTCAATCCGTCTGCCGAGCGCAAGGCCAGTCCATTGGGACGCGATGCCTGGATGGCGGTATTGCCCGGGGGCCATCCGCTGGCGCGGCGAACTCATGAAGAGGGCGTCTCCCTCGACGAATTGTCGAAGCAACCTTTTGTACTGGCCACGGGCGGTTGTTCGACCAATGCGCGAAGCCTGGCTGCCGATGCGGGGCTGCAACTGCAGGATGTGCGCGTCGAGGTCCGTGAATGGAGCAGTGCGTTCACCCTGGTGAGGGAAAACATCGGCGTGAGCCTGGTGCCGGAGATGACGCTGCCGGGCAATCGGCAAGGTTTGCGCGTCGTACCGGTGTTGCCGCGGATCGAGCGCGAGTTTGCCTTGGTGGTCGCGGCGAACAAACCACCGTCGGCGGCGGTGCAGGCACTGCTGGACATGCTCGACGGACGGTAACCCCCCGACAAGCCGCTGAACCGATTTTGTCCTCTAATGCTGGCTGAGTAATGGCCTTGTAAGCCCAAGGTTGCCTAGCTGTATGGCGATCCAGGCGGCAACCTGCAGCCATTCAAGGCAAGCCGTTGCAGCAATGCTTCAGGAAACCGGGGTGTTGCGCCAGGCGTTTGAAATACTCATCGACGGCGGGGTAGTCGGGACGGTCGATCGGCGTCATCAGCCAGCGATTGACCGACAAACCGATGACAACGTCGGCGAGAGTAAACTGTGGTCCGGCGACATACGCCTTGGTGGTCGCGAGTTGATGTTCGAGGATGCCCATCTTCTGGTTCCAGCCGCGGATGCCGACGTCGATGCGATGGGCGTCCTGGAACTCCGGGTCCTTGCGCACCAGTGCCATGAACGCATAACTCCACGATGGATTGAGCTCGGTGGCTTGCCAGTCCATCCACTGTTCCACCCGGGCGCGTGCCGCGGGTTCGCCAGGCAGCAGCTCGTGGTGGTGTTGGTGTTTGCCGGCCAGATAGCGGCAGATGGTATTGGATTCCCACAACACGCCGGCTTCATCGATGATCACCGGCACCTGAGCGTTGGGATTGAAGCGCAGGAACTCGGGGCTGTGGGTGGACGCGAAGCCACTGCCCCAGTCCTCGCGTTCGTAGGTTATACCCAGTTCCTCGCAGGTCCACAGGACTTTTCGGACGTTGATGGACGAGGCTTTGCCGAGAATCTTCAGGGTGTGTTCCATTTGAGCAACTCCATCGCGAATGGCGTGTATGTAATTGTAGGAGCGGTCTGTAGGAAAGGCGTTTCAACAGGTTTCCGCTGCCTACGATTTATTGCGTCRTTGCCTACAACTACGCCAGAATCCGCCGGCTTGTGAGTCTTGTACTCGGTCTTTATCGTTTCCCTGTCGCTGTAACTTCAGCGACCGGGTTTAGCGACCCGACCAGGTATAAGCGCAACAAGGCTCCAGTCTCTATTGCACATATTCGTGTGTTTGCAATTTTCGACATGGTGGCTGTGCGCGGGAGACCTTCGGGTCTGCCGGGTCTTATACCTCCCGGTTCGCTAACCTGCGTACAGCTGCCACCCTTACTTGTTTAGCGACGGGTTTTGGTGGTTTTACCAGGTATAAAGGAGCTCCGCCATGTTCAAACCAACCCCGAATCCCCCGCAATCCGACGACGTTTCCCCCTACGATTCGCTCGACTCCAGAAAGCTCCACGAAGCCGCCGACCGCGCACTGGATCACTACCTCAATCCCCCGAAAGATCCGGCTCCATCGCACAAACCCAGCACGATGTTTGTCATCGCCCCCGACATCAATACCGAAACGCTATTGGCCCACGCCTGCGAATCCCTGGCCTCGGCCAGCATCATGGCCAGTGACCTTGCGGGATTTCTGCAAAGCCCTCATCGCAACGCGCTGCTGGGGATTGCGCAGATCATCATGCTTGGTGAGCTGGCGGTGAATCGGGCGCTGGATAATCTCGACCCGCAGGAATAACCCGGTAGAGGCAACAACAAATAAACCTGTGGGAGCAAGCTCGCTCCCACAGGGTTCCATGTCGTTTGGTCGATCTCGGTCTTCGCGCAAACAGAGCACGTACATTCAATTTTTCCTCCCCCCGTCCCGGCACTATCGAATCCAGTCCCGGCGCATCGGCGCCGGTGTTTTTTCATTTGTGCGGGTAGGCCATGGACGCYTCGCGACGCGATGATCGGGCGCAAGACTGGGGGCTGCTGTTCCTGCGGGTCAGCGGCGGGCTGTTCCTGTTGTGGGTGCACGGTTTGCCCAAGCTGCTGCACTACAGTGCCGAGTTGCAAAACATCGAAGACCCTTTCCACCTGGGCGCGAACCTGACGCTGGTGCTGGCGATTTTCGCCGAGGTCGTGTGCCCGCTGCTGATCGTCGGCGGGTTGCTGGCGCGGCTGGCATGTTTGCCTATTCTGTTTGTGCTGTGGGTGTCGATGTTGATCGTGCATCCGCAGTGGACCCTCTTCGAAGGCCAGTTCGGCTGGCTGTTGCTGATTGTCTTCACCAGCATTTTCATCGCCGGGCCGGGACGGCTGGCGCTCAATGTCCGTTTCGCCGGAGCCTTGCGTTATGTCTGAATCCAATCGCCGTGAGCCGGCAAGTCCCGGGCCTGATGAGGTGGTGACCCTGATCGTCAAACACCGGGTCAAGGCCGGTTTCGAAGTGCCTTATGAAGCCTGGCTGCGCAACATCGTCAAGGTGGCCGCACAGAACGTCGGGCACTTGGGCGTGGATGTGGTGCGTGGCAAGCACACCGGCCTCGATACCTACACCTGCGTGCTGCGTTTTTGCTCGACCGAAGCGATGCAGAACTGGCTCGATTCACCGCAACGCCAGGCACTGGTCGACGAAGCCGCGCCGATGCTCGCCGATGGCGACCAGACCGAAGTCAATCCGGTCAACGAGTTCTGGTTTTCGCCCCAGGCCGAAGCCGGGACGCCACCGCCGCGCTGGAAGCAAGCCGTGGTGACGCTGCTGGTGATCCTGCCGCACACCTTGCTGGTGCCGCTGCTCTGGGGGCCGTTGTTGCGGCTCAACGCCTTGCTCTCCAACTACGTGGTTGCCACGTTCCTGATCACCCTGACCATCGTGCTGTCGGTGGTTTACATCTTCATGCCCATGGCGACGCGTCTGTTTGCGCCCTGGCTGTCTCCCGCTACTTTGCACGAGGAACCGTGATGAACGCCGATCTGATTCTGTTCAATGGTCAATTCCACACCGTTGACCGCGAAAAACCGCTCGCCAGCGCCGTGGCGATCAGCGACGGTCGTTTTGTCGTGGTGGGCAGCGATGCCCAGGCCATGGCCCTGCGTGGTTCGAACACCCAGGTCATCGACCTCAAGGGCCGTTGTGTGGTTCCCGGGCTCAACGACTCGCACTTGCACCTGATCCGTGGTGGCTTGAACTACAACCTGGAACTRCGYTGGGAAGGYGTGCCGTCRCTGGCCGATGCCTTGCGCATGCTCAAGGATCAGGCTGACCGCACGCCGACTCCGCAGTGGGTGCGGGTGGTCGGTGGCTGGAACGAATTCCAGTTCGCCGAGAAACGTATGCCAACGCTTGCAGAGCTCAATCAGGCCGCACCGGACACACCGGTGTTCGTCCTGCACCTGTACGACCGCGCCTTGCTCAACCGCGCCGCGTTGCGCGTAGCCGGTTACACCCGCGACACGCCGAACCCGCCGGGTGGCGAGATCGTGCGCGACGCCAACGGCGAGCCGACCGGCATGCTGGTGGCGCGGCCCAATGCGATGATTCTGTACTCGACGCTGGCCAAGGGGCCGAAGCTGCCGCTGGAGTATCAGGTCAACTCGACCCGCCAGTTCATGCGCGAACTCAATCGCCTGGGCCTGACCAGTGCCATTGATGCCGGCGGCGGTTTCCAGAATTACCCGGACGATTACCAGGTGATCGAACAGTTGGCGAAGGATGAGCAACTGACCGTGCGCATCGCCTACAACCTGTTCACCCAGAAGCCCAAGGAAGAGTTGACCGACTTCAAGAACTGGACCGGCAGCGTGAAGCTGCACCAGGGCGACGATTACCTGCGGCACAACGGTGCCGGGGAAATGCTGGTGTTCTCGGCGGCGGACTTCGAAGACTTCCTCGAACCGCGCCCGGACCTGCCGCAAACCATGGAAGCGGAACTGGAGCCGGTGGTGCGCCATCTCGTTGAGCAACGCTGGCCATTCCGCTTGCACGCCACCTACAACGAATCCATCAGCCGCATGCTCGACGTGTTCGAGAAGGTCAATCGCGACATTCCGTTCAACGGCTTGCCGTGGTTTTTCGACCACGCCGAAACCATCACCCCGCAGAACATCGAGCGGGTGAGGGCGCTGGGTGGCGGCATTGCGATTCAGGATCGCATGGCGTTCCAGGGCGAGTATTTCGTCGAGCGTTACGGCGCTAAAGCGGCCGAAGCCACGCCGCCGATCAAACGCATGCTGGCCGAGGGCGTACCGGTGGGCGCCGGTACCGACGCGACCCGGGTGTCGAGCTACAACCCGTGGACCTCGCTGTACTGGATGGTCAGCGGTCGCACCGTCGGCGGCATGGAGTTGCACGCCGAAGGCCTTTCGCGCCTGACTGCACTGGAACTGTTCACCCATGGCAGCGCCTGGTTCTCGTCGGAGCAAGGCAAGAAAGGCCAGATCAAGGTCGGGCAATTGGCCGACGTCGCGGCCCTCAGCGCGGACTTTTTCAGCGTCGACGAAGAGGCGATCAAGTGGATCGAGTCGGTGCTGACCGTGGTCGGCGGCAAGGTGGTGTACGGCGCCGGTGACTTCGAGAAGCTCGGGCCGGCCAGCGTACCGGTGCTGCCGGACTGGTCGCCGGTGGTGAAGGTCCCGGGCCACTGGCGCCCGACGTCGCCGATGCAGGCCCAGGTTCACCATTGCAGCGGCCCGTGCGCGGTGCATTCCCACAGTCATGAACGGGCGCGCCTGTCGAACGCGCCGGTCAGCGATTTCGCCGGTTTCTGGGGCGCCTTTGGCTGCTCGTGTTTTGCCTTCTGACCCATTTAAAAAAGCGCCGGCCCAACAGGTCGGCGTTGACTGCGACAACCATCCACCAAGGAGTTTCCAATGAGCAACGTACCTTACAAGCGCCTGAACAAAGACGATGCCGTGGTATTGCTGGTCGACCACCAGACCGGTCTGATCTCGCTGGTGCAGGATTTCTCGCCCAACGAGTTCAAGAACAACGTACTGGCCTTGGGTGACATCGCCAAGTTCTTCAAATTGCCGACCATCCTCACCACCAGTTTCGACAGCGGTCCGAACGGTCCGATCGTGCCGGAGCTCAAGGCGCAGTTCCCGGACGCGCCGTTCATTGCACGCCCGGGCCAGATCAACGCCTGGGACAACGAAGACTTCGTCAAGGCGATCAAGGCCACCGGACGCAAGCAACTGATCATCGCCGGTGTGGTGACCGACGTATGCGTGGCGTTCCCGACCCTGTCGGCCATTGCCGAAGGCTTTGAGGTGTTTGTGGTGACCGATGCTTCCGGCACCTTCAACACCACCGTGCAGCAAGCGGCCTGGGCACGCATGTCGGCCGCCGGTGCGCACCTGCTGAACTGGTTCTCTGTGGCCTGCGAGCTGCAAGGCGACTGGCGTAACGATATGGAAGGCCTGGCCAACCTGCTGTCTGAGCGCCTGCCGAACTATCGCAACCTGATCAATAGCTACACCAAATTTACGGCCAAATAAGACCCGTCAGTCGCTCCCACAAGGGATCCAGGCTGTTCACAGTATTTGTGAATGACACAGACCCAGTGTGGGAGCGACGGTGCGGCGATCCGACCCGCTCGAGATGGAGGCGACGCGGTTTGCCGCGTCACCGGTTCAAGGCGTGACGATATTGAACTGCGGCGCGAAGGTATCGAGGCTGCTCATCAACTCCCCAAGCTTCTTGCCATTGCCTTGCAACTTGATCAGGCCTTTCTGGATCGCCGCCGGGATATCCAGTTGCTTGAGGCTGATCTGTTCCAGGGTGGCCTTGCTCATGGTCACGCTGGCGTCCGCCTGGGGATTGAGCCCGGCACGGTGGGTCAGCACACCATTGCGCAGGGTCAGGTTGAAGTCCTTGTTCTGATCCTCGAAGGTCCAGTTCAGGGTCAGGTCATGGCCTACAGCCTTTTCACTGTCCAGGCGAACCGCCAGGAAGTCGAAGAACATCTGCGGGCTCATCGCCCGCACCATGTCCACCGATACCGACGTGCCCGCTTGGGGTGGCACGCCATCGCGCAGTTCCATGGCACCGGTCAGGTACATGTTGCGCCAGGTGGCGTTTTCACTTTGATAGCCCATTTGCTCCAGCGTCTGGGCCTGGGCTTTGCGCGCATCGCCGTTGTCCGGGTTGGCGAACAGCAACTGATTGCCCAGTTGCGCGGCCCAGCGGTATTCACCCTTGGCCATTGCCGCCTGCATTTTCCCCAGCACGGCCGCGTCGCCGCCCATGGCTTCGACCGAACGCTTGGCCGTTTCTACCGGTGGCAGTGGATTGAGGTTGGCCGGGTTACCGTCATAGAAACCCATGTAGCGCTGATACACCGCGCGGGTGTTGAAACTCAGCGAGCCGTAGTAGCCACGGGTGTACCACTTCTGGTCGAGGGTGCCAGGCAGTTTCTTGATCGAATCGGCGATTTCCAGCGACGTCAGGCCCTGATTCAGCAAGTGCAGGGTGCGGTCGTTGAGGAAGGCGTACATGTCGCGCTGGTCGGCGAGGAAGGTGCGGATGCGTTCGCCGCCCCAGGTCGGCCAGTTGTGCTGGGCGAACAACACATCGCTCTTGTCACCGTAACGCGCCAGGCTGCTGTCCAGGTACTCGGCCCAGGCCTTGGCGTCGCGCACTTGCGCGCCGCGCGGGGTGAGGATGTTGTGCATCATTTGCGTGGCGTTTTCTGCCATGCACAAGGCGCGCAACTGCGGCAGGTACAGGTTCATTTCCGCCGGTGCTTCGGTGCCCGGGGTCAACTGGAACTCCACGTCGAGGCCGGCGATGGTGCGGGTTTCCAGTTCCTTGTCGATCAGGTCGGTGGGCGGGATCAGGGTGACGGTGCCGCCGCTCGGCGTGCTCTTGCCCAGGCCGGCATCGACCTGGCCTTTTTCGCCACGGGGCAGCAGGCTGCCGAACTGGAACTGCGCGCGGCGGCTCATGGCGTTGCCGGCGTAGACGTTTTCGCTCATCACGTGTTCCATGAACCCGGCGGGGGCGAACACCTTGACCTTGCCGGCCTTGACGTCTGCCTCGTCGATGACCCCGCGCACACCACCGAAGTGGTCGACGTGGGTATGGCTGTAGATCACCGCCACCACCGGTTTGTGCGGGCGGTTCTGGTAGTACAGGTCCAGTGCTGCCTTGGCGGTTTCGGCCATGGTCAGCGGGTCGATGATGATCAGCCCGTCGTCGCCTTCGATGATGGTCATGTTGGCCAGGTCAAGACCGCGCACCTGATACAGCCGAGGGCTGACTTCGAACAGTCCGGCATGGGCGCTGAGTTGGGCCAGGCGCCAGAGGCTCGGGTTGACCGACTCCGGGGCCTGGTCCTTGCTGAGGAAGTCATAGGCCTGGATATCCCAGATGACCTTGCCCGAGGCGTCCTTGACCTGGCCCTTGAACGGCGCGATCAGGCCCTTGGTGACCGACTCGTAGTCGGTGCGGTCGGTGAAGGGCAGTTGTTGCAGCACGGCGGCGTTACTGGCCGTGGTTTGCGGGCTGGCCGCGACCGGTCCGTTGGCGGCGACCACCGATTGCGCAAGGCAGGCAGTGATCAGGCAAGCGAGCAGCCCACGAGGGCTCAAGGTGAAACGAGGCATGGCGTCTCCGTTTTTTATCGTTATGGTCAGACCAGCTTCGAGGGTAGGGCGGGGCTCGGGCAGGGCGATCATCAGCAACGGACAAAAAACATTCAGGGCCGCTATCCTTGGACCAGGCATATCCAGCAGGTTGACCCATGCTTGAAGTCCATGGCGTGTTCAAAAGCTACGCCACACCGCAGGGGCCGCTGCCGGTGCTGCAAGGCGTCGACCTGACGCTCAGGCCCGGCAGCAGCCTGGCGCTGATGGGCGAGTCGGGCAGTGGCAAAAGCACCTTGCTGCACCTGATCGCCGGGCTGGACAGGATCGATCGCGGCAGCATCCGCAGTGGCGAGCATCGTCTGGAACAGATGAATGAAGGGCAACTGGCGAACTGGCGCCGTACGGAAATCGGCCTGGTGTTCCAGCAATTCAACCTGATCGGCAGCCTGCGGGTCGAAGACAACCTGGCGATTCAGGCGCGTCTGGCCGGGCGCCATGACCCACACTGGCAGGCGCACCTGGTGCAGCGCCTGGGCTTGGGCGAGTTGCTGCGGCGCTACCCGGAGCAACTGTCCGGCGGCCAGCAGCAACGGGTCGCGCTGGGGCGGGCGCTGGCGTCGCGCCCGCAACTGCTGCTGGCCGACGAGCCCACCGGCAGCCTCGATGAAACCACCGGCGCCGAGGTGTTGCAGTTGCTGCTGGAATTGCTCGACGACAGTCCCACCAGCCTGTTGATGGTCACCCACAGTCCCGGCGTGGCGGCGCGGCTGGCGGAAAAAGCGCTGCTGTGCGGTGGTCGTCTTGCCGGTGTGGGGGCGCGCTGACATGCGCATTTTCGGCGAAACCCTGCGCGCCCTGCTCAGCCACTGGCGGCAGCACCCGGTACAGTTTTTCAGTGTGCTGACCGGGTTGTGGCTGGCCACCAGTCTGTTGACCGGCGTCCAGGCACTCAACAGCCAGGCCCGCGACAGTTATGCCCGCGCCAGTCGGTTGATCGGTGGCGAACCTCAGGCCAGCCTCAGTGCGCCCGGCGGCGGCACGTTCCCACAGCAATGGTTTATCGATCTGCGCCGAGCGGGGTGGCCGGTGTCACCGGTACTGCAAGGGCGAGTGACGCTCAAGGGCCATGAAGAGCAGCGCTTGCAGTTGATGGGCATCGAGCCGGTGTCGCTGCCGGCGGGCGCGGCGGTGGCCGGGCAGGCCCTGGCGATTGAACAGGTGGTCGATTTTTTCAGCCCGCCGGGCACTACCTGGATATCGTCGCAAACCTTGCAGGCACTGGATTTGCGTGAGGGTGACCGGCCCTTGAACCTGGCTGGCGCGGCACTGCCGCCGTTGCATGTGCAGGCTGATATGGCGCCCGGTGTGCTGCTGGTGGACATCGGTTTTGCCCAGCAGATTCTGGGGTTGCCGGATCAGTTGTCKCGTCTGCTGTTGCCGAAGGACTTCACTGCGCCGCTGCCGGATTCGCTCAAGGGGCAGCTGCAACTCAAGAGCGCCGATGAAGAAAACAACCTGGCGCGCCTGACCGAAAGCTTTCACCTGAACCTCGATGCCCTGGGGGTACTGTCGTTCGTTGTCGGCCTGYTTATCGTGCACGCCGCCATCGGGCTGGCGCTGGAGCAACGGCGAAGCCTGCTCCGGACCCTGCGTGCCTGCGGTGTGAGTGCGCGGATGCTGATCGCTTGTCTCGCCGTCGAATTGGGTGGATTGGCCCTGATCGGCGGTGTGGCCGGGGTGGTCAGCGGCTACCTGCTGGCCGGCGTGCTGTTGCCCGATGTCGCCGCCAGCCTGCGTGGCTTGTACGGCGCCGAAGTGGCGGGGCAGTTGAGCCTCAGCCTGTCGTGGTGGTTCAGCGGTATCGGCTTGAGCCTGATCGGCGCGTTGCTGGCCGGTGCCAGCAGCCTGCTGCGGGCGGCGCGCTTGCCCTTGCTGGCGCTGGCCGACCCGCAGGCCTGGCATCAGGCCCATGCCCGCTGGTTGCGACGCCAGGGCGGGGTGGCGGCAATGGCCGGGGTGATCGCGCTGCTGGCGTTGATTTTCGGTGACAGCCTGGTCATTGGCTTCGTGTTGATGGCGGCGCTGTTGATCGGTGCCGCACTGGCACTGCCGGTGGTGCTCAGTTCGCTGCTCAGTCTCGGTTCGCAGCGCAGTCGCTCGGTGCTCGGCCAGTGGTTTGTCGCCGATTGCCGTCAACAACTGCCGGCCCTGAGCCTGGCGTTGATGGCGCTGCTGCTGGCCATGGCGGCAAACATCGGTGCCGGCAGCATGACCGCGGGGTTCCGCCAAACCTTCAGCGACTGGCTCGAGCAACGGCTGACGGCCGAGCTTTACCTCAACCCACAGAACCCGGCGCAGGCCCGGGAACTGCAAAGCTGGCTCAACCAGCAACCGCAACTGGCGGCAGTGCTGCCCAACTGGCAGGTGTCGATCCAGTTGCAGGGCTGGCCGACGGACCTGTCCGGGATCATCGACCATCCGACCTATCGCCAGCACTGGCCGCTGCTCGAAGCTTTGGGCGACACCCCTTGGGAGCGGCTGGCCAAGGACGATGCGGTGATGCTCAGCGAGCAACTGGCCCGGCGCCTGCGCGTGCAGCTCGGCGATCACCTGACGCTGCCGACGCCAACCGGCCCGTGGTCGCCACGGATCGTCGGGATCTACGCCGACTACGGCAATCCCAAGGGCCACATTCTGGTCAATATCCATCAACTGCTGCGCGGCTGGCCGCAATTGGCACCGAGCCGCTTCAACCTGCGCATCGAGCCGGCGTCGATCCCTGCGTTCGTCGCGGCGTTACAGGCGCGTTTTACCCTCGACGACAGCCGCATCGTCGATCAGGCGCGGCTCAAGGGTTGGTCCACGCAAGTCTTCGAGCGCACTTTTGCCGCCACCGCCGCGCTCAATAGCCTGACGCTGTGCGTGGCCGGGGTGGCGCTGTTCATCAGTCTGTTGACCCAAAGCCAGAGCCGTCTCGGGCAACTGGCGCCGCTGTGGGCACTGGGGGTGACACGTCGGCATTTGATGTTGCTCAACCTCGGGCAAACCTGGTTGCTGGCGCTGCTGACCCTGGTGCTGGCGTTGCCACTGGGCATCGCCCTGGCGTGGTGCCTGGACACGGTGATCAACGTGCAGGCCTTTGGCTGGCGCCTGCCGTTGCGGGTGTTTCCATGGCAACTGTTGCAATTGATGGGGCTGGCGCTGGTGGCGACGCTGCTGGCTTCGGCCTGGCCGTTGTACCGTTTGTACCGCACGCAACCGGCGGACCTGCTGCGGACGTTCGCCCATGAAGATTAAGCTCGGCGTGTTGCTCCTGGCGCTGCTGGCGAGCGGTTGCGATCAACCGGCACCGGTAGAAAAGGGTTTTGCCGGGCTGGGCAACCAGGCCGCTGCGTTCACCAAGGTGGTGCCCGGTCGGGTGTTCAGCTTCCCGGCGGATCACGGCCCGCACGACGGCTTTCGCATCGAATGGTGGTACGTCACGGCCAACCTGAAGGACGATCAGGGGCATGAGTTCGGCGCGCAATGGACGTTGTTCCGCAGCGCCTTGAAGGCCACCCCCGAGGTGGCGGGTTGGCAGAATCAGACGATCTGGCTCGGCCACGCGGCGGTGACGTCGGCGACGGTGCATCACGCGGCTGAACGCTATGCCCGTGGTGGCGTCGGTCAGGCTGGTGTCAGCCTCACGCCGTTCAATGCGTGGATCGACGACTGGCAGTTGCGCAGTCAGGCGACTGCCGACGACCCTTTAGCCGATCTGCAACTCAGTGCTCGTGACCGGCGTTTCAGCTACCGGTTGCGGTTGACCTCGACAGGTCCGCTGGTGCTTCAGGGGGACCAGGGATTCAGCAGGAAATCCGAGCAGGGTCAGGCCTCGTATTACTACAGCCAGCCGTTTTTCCAGGCCAGCGGTACGCTGGACATCGACGGCCAAACCTTTCAGGTCAGTGGCCCGGCCTGGCTTGACCGCGAATGGAGCAGCCAGCCCCTGACAGGCAATCAGACCGGTTGGGACTGGTTCTCCCTGCACCTGGACAGCGGCGAGCAGGTGATGCTGTATCGCATGCGGCAAAAGGACGGCGAGCCTTACCTCATCGGCACCTGGATCGACGCCCGGGGCCAGACACAAATGCTGCACGCCAGCGACATCAGCCTCACGCCACAAGACACCGCGCGCGTGGCAGGACGCGAGATGCCCGTGCGCTGGTCGATCAAGATCCCCGCCAGACACCTCGATATCGCCATCACCGCGCTCAATCCCCAGGCCTGGATGGACTTGCGCATTGCGTATTGGGAAGGCCCGGTGCGCCTCAGTGGCAGCCATGCAGGGATCGGATATCTGGAAATGACCGGGTACTAGCCACGAAAATCAGAGGCCCGCGGCGACCACTCGCCGAACAGCGTCTATGCTCATCGCACACATGGCGTTGAGCCCGGTTTCAACGCCGTTTGTTGCCATCAATCACAGGGAAAGTACTGTCTATGAAACGCCACGCACTGACCAAAGCCATCACCCTCGCAACCTTGCTGTCTGCCGCCAGTTTTGGCGCAGTTGCCGCCGATATTCCGCTGTCCGAAGTCGTGGTGGCTGATCAGGTCACCACCACAGTCGTTTCGGTTGATACCGCGAATCATTCCGTGGTCCTTAAAGGTCCGCAGGGTAATGAGTTCCCTGTGCAACTGACCGACAAGGCGAAAAACCTCAAAAACCTCAAGGTCGGCGATACGGTCGATATCCGGGTTACCAGCGCCGTTGCGGCCTACCTCGACACCGATGTCGACAAAGGCCTGCCGGGCACCGCCGAAGCCACCGGTGAAATGCGCGCAGCGCCAGGTAGCGCCAACCCCGGTGGCGAAGCTTATCGTCAGGTGAAAGTGCAGTTGAAAATCACCCACATTGACGTGAAAAAGCACAAGGTGACCTTCGAAAACCCGGAAGGCCAGTCCAAGACCGTCGACGTCAAACGACCCGAGGTCCAGGCCAAACTCAAGGACTTGAAAGTCGGGCAAAGCGTGAATGTGGTTTATACCGATGTATTGACGGTGACCAGCAGGCACTGATATTGGCTCTGAACGGGTTGATTGTTTTTGTGCAGGTTTTGTATAGGAATAATCAACTCGTATGGTCGAACTGGTGAGTTTGTGGCTCGGTGCGGGATAGGATTTATATCGACATTTTATTACATATGGTGTCGATAAATTTCATCTTTACCGCACGGACATATTTAGCCACTTCTACTAAAATACTTTCCGTTCGCCCAGTGCAGGGCTCTTTACCAGTGCATGGATTGCCGAGGCCAGTGCACTGGGCGAACACTTTTTTGCTGTATTGAAAGTTTCGGATATATAAAAAACGGGCGACCAACAGGTCGCCCGTTTTTTATTGAGCGGTGAGACATCGTTCAGTCATGTTTGTTATTGACTTGAACAACATCGGCCAACGCCGCGAAACACTGCTCGATCGAACGCCGCTGGCTGTCGGCATACAGCTCCAGTTCATCGATCGTCGGCCGCCCCAGAGCCTGTTCGAAGGCTTGCTGGTTGGAGTGCACGCCGTAACGGGTCTGCGCCGCATCCCCAAGGTTCGACTGGAAAATCCCCGCCGCGCTGACCGGCAGGAAGTCTTCGTACACCAGCGGTTCAACCCGCCGGCAACCGCTGCCGAGCAGGTCTTCCAGGGCGGCGTTTGTCAGGTTACCCGCCGCCAGGCCTTGTTCCGTCACGAAGTAGCGGAAGTAAGCCAGGCCCTGTTGGCGCATGTCTTCCCAGGTGTCAGGGAATTCGTTGAAGTGCTGCGCCATGAGCGCGTTGTAACGCTCGGCGTTGGCTTCGTTGGGGAAGTCCTTGAGTTCGTCCCGCGCGGCATTGAGCAAGCGGTCGTACAGTGCCCGGCCTTTGGGCGTGAGGGCGGCACCGCGCTGTTCGATTTCGCCGAAACGGGCGCTGTGACTGCCGCGAGCCTGGTTTTGATCGGTGAAGGCAATCGGCTCGTCCAGGGCCTTGAAACTGGTCTGGCGCAACAGGATCGGGCATTGGCGGCGGGGCGGGCCTTCGATCACTGCCTTGGGGGTGATGCCATGGGCCGGCATTTGCGTCTGGACGATGTCGATGTCCAGGGTCCGTGGTGTCAGGTGGTTGATGTGCGGGCCCTTGAACGCCACCACATCGGCGATCAGACGATGCTGGGCGCTGAGTTGTCGATACTGCTCGGCAGTGACGGTGGCGCTGTGGTGCCAGCGAAACGTTTCCAGGGCC
>NZ_JBFUIC010000123.1:0-14366 GCF_056402075.1 Pseudomonas sp. P4_C3 | reverse complement strand
CCCCAAGCACGGTTACAACCCGCTCTTCCTTTATGGTGGCGTCGGCCTGGGTAAAACCCACTTGATGCACGCTGTGGGTAACCATCTATTAAAGARGAACCCGAATGCCAAGGTGGTGTACCTGCATTCCGAGCGTTTTGTGGCGGACATGGTCAAGGCTCTGCAACTGAACGCGATCAACGAGTTCAAACGCTTCTACCGTTCGGTGGATGCATTGCTGATCGATGACATTCAGTTCTTTGCCCGCAAGGAGCGTTCCCAGGAAGAGTTTTTCCACACCTTCAACGCCCTGCTCGAAGGTGGCCAGCAGGTCATTCTCACCAGTGACCGCTACCCGAAGGAAATCGAAGGCCTTGAAGAACGTCTCAAATCCCGTTTTGGCTGGGGCCTGACCGTAGCGGTCGAGCCGCCGGAGCTGGAAACCCGCGTGGCGATCCTGATGAAGAAGGCCGATCAGGCCAAAGTCGAGTTGCCGCACGACGCCGCGTTCTTCATTGCCCAACGCATTCGCTCCAACGTACGTGAGCTGGAAGGCGCGCTCAAACGCGTGATCGCGCACTCGCACTTCATGGGCCGCGATATCACCATCGAGCTGATTCGCGAATCCCTGAAGGACTTGTTGGCGTTGCAGGATAAACTGGTCTCTGTGGATAACATTCAGCGCACCGTCGCCGAGTACTACAAGATCAAGATATCCGATTTGCTGTCCAAACGCCGTTCGCGTTCGGTCGCTCGTCCGCGTCAGGTCGCCATGGCGTTGTCCAAGGAACTGACCAACCACAGCCTGCCGGAAATTGGCGATGTGTTTGGCGGTCGCGACCATACAACGGTCTTGCACGCGTGCCGCAAGATCAACGAACTTAAGGAATCCGACGCGGACATCCGCGAGGACTACAAGAACCTGCTGCGTACACTGACCACTTGATGAATACCAGCGCAGCTAATTAAGGCAAGGGACTAGACCATGCATTTCACCATTCAACGCGAAGCCCTGTTGAAACCCCTGCAACTGGTCGCAGGCGTCGTCGAGCGCCGACAGACCTTGCCGGTGCTTTCCAACGTGCTGCTGGTTGTCGAAGGCCAGCAATTGTCGCTGACCGGTACCGACCTGGAAGTCGAGCTGGTCGGTCGTGTTCAACTCGAAGAGCCGGCGGATCCGGGTTCCATCACCGTGCCGGCGCGCAAGCTGATGGACATCTGCAAAAGCCTGCCGAACGATGCGCTGATCGACATCAAGGTCGATGAGCAGAAGCTCGTGGTCAAAGCCGGCCGTAGTCGCTTTACCCTGTCGACACTACCGGCCAACGATTTCCCTACCGTGGAAGAAGGCCCGGGTTCGCTGACCTGCAGCCTGGAGCAAAGCAAACTGCGTCGTCTGATCGAGCGCACCAGCTTCGCCATGGCCCAGCAGGACGTGCGTTACTACCTTAATGGCATGCTGCTGGAAGTGTCCGCTGGCGTGATCCGCGCCGTGGCCACTGACGGTCACCGTCTGGCCATGTGCTCGATGCAGGCCGATATCGGTCAGCCGGATCGTCACCAGGTCATCGTGCCGCGTAAAGGTATCCTCGAGCTGGCTCGTCTGCTCACCGAGCCAGACGGCAATGTCAGCATCGTGCTGGGTCAGCACCACATCCGCGCCACCACCGGTGAGTTCACCTTCACCTCGAAGCTGGTCGACGGAAAATTCCCGGACTATGAGCGTGTTCTGCCTAAAGGCGGCGACAAGCTGGTACTGGGCGATCGCCAGGCGCTGCGCGAAGCGTTCAGCCGTACCGCGATTCTGTCCAACGAGAAGTACCGTGGTATCCGTCTGCAACTGGCCAGCGGTCAGCTGAAGATCCAGGCGAACAACCCGGAGCAGGAAGAAGCGGAAGAAGAAGTGGGCGTTGAATACAACGGTGGCTCTCTGGAAATCGGCTTCAACGTGAGCTACCTGCTCGACGTACTGGGCGTGATGACCACCGAGCAGGTTCGTCTGATCTTGTCCGACTCCAACAGTAGCGCGCTGGTGCAGGAATCGGATAACGACGACTCGGCCTACGTTGTCATGCCGATGCGTCTGTAATCTTGCTCAGCAGAAGCTAGATGTCCTTAAGTCGCGTCTCGGTCACCGCGGTGCGCAATCTGCATCCGGTGACCTTCTCCCCCTCCCCCCGCATCAATATTCTTTACGGCGCCAACGGCAGCGGCAAAACCAGTGTTCTGGAAGCCATTCATCTGCTGGGGCTTGCCCGTTCGTTTCGCAGCACCCGTCTGTTGCCGGTCATTCAATACGAACAGCTTGCCTGTACAGTATTTGGCCAGGTTGAACTGGCGGAGGGAGGGCATAGCGCCCTGGGCATCTCACGGGATCGCCAAGGTGAATTCCAGATCCGTATCGATGGGCAGAACGCACGCAGTGCCGCGCAACTGGCCGAGATCCTTCCGCTGCAACTGATCAATCCGGACAGCTTTCGATTGCTGGAAGGTGCGCCGAAAATTCGCCGACAGTTTCTCGACTGGGGCGTGTTCCACGTGGAACCGCGCTTCATGTCAACCTGGCAGCGCTTGCAGAAGGCCCTGCGCCAGAGAAACTCTTGGCTGCGGCATGGTACACTTGACGCCGTTTCGCAAGCGGTTTGGGACAGGGAACTGTGCCAGGCCAGCGCTGAAATTGATGAATACCGCCGCGCTTATATCAAAGCCTTGAAACCAGTCTTTGAACAAACCTTGAGCGATCTGGTTGAGCTTGAAGGCTTGACGCTCAGCTATTACCGCGGCTGGGACAAGGACCGTGAACTGAGTGCTGTGCTCGCTGGGTCTCTTCAGCGGGACCAGCAAATGGGGCATACCCAGGCCGGACCACAACGCGCTGATTTGCGTCTCAGACTGGGTGCGCACAACGCCGCGGACATCTTGTCCCGTGGCCAGCAGAAGTTGGTGGTTTGCGCATTGCGGATTGCCCAAGGGCACTTGGTCAGCCAGGCTCGGCGCGGTCAATGTATTTATCTGGTGGATGACTTGCCGTCCGAGCTGGACGAGCACCACCGTCGTGCGCTTTGCCGCTTGTTGGAAGACTTACGCTGCCAGGTCTTTATCACCTGTGTAGATCACGAATTATTGAGGGAAGGCTGGCAGACGGAAACGCCAGTCGCTCTGTTCCACGTGGAACAGGGCCGTATCACCCAGACCCACGACCATCGGGAGTGAAGGCATTGAGCGAAGAAAATACGTACGACTCAACGAGCATTAAAGTGCTGAAAGGCCTGGATGCCGTACGCAAACGTCCCGGTATGTACATTGGTGACACCGACGATGGCAGCGGTCTGCACCACATGGTGTTCGAAGTGGTCGATAACTCGATCGACGAAGCTCTCGCCGGCCACTGCGACGACATCAGCATCATCATTCACCCGGATGAGTCCATCACCGTTCGTGACAACGGTCGCGGCATCCCGGTAGACGTGCACAAAGAAGAAGGCGTTTCGGCAGCCGAGGTCATCATGACCGTGCTGCACGCCGGCGGTAAGTTCGACGACAACTCCTACAAAGTATCCGGTGGTCTGCACGGTGTAGGTGTGTCGGTGGTGAACGCACTGTCCAAAGAACTGGTCCTGACCGTTCGCCGCAGCGGTAAAATCTGGGAACAGACTTACGTCCACGGTGTTCCACAAGAACCGATGAAAATCGTTGGTGAGAGTGAAACCACGGGCACCCAGATTCACTTCAAGCCATCGGCCGAGACGTTCAAGAACATCCACTTCAGCTGGGACATCCTGGCCAAGCGGATTCGTGAACTGTCCTTCCTCAACTCCGGTGTCGGCATCGTCCTCAAGGATGAACGCAGCGGCAAGGAAGAGTTGTTCAAGTACGAAGGCGGCCTGCGTGCGTTCGTTGAATACCTGAACACCAACAAGACTGCGGTCAACCAGGTGTTTCACTTCAACATTCAGCGCGAAGACGGCATCGGCGTGGAAATCGCCCTGCAGTGGAACGACAGCTTCAACGAGAACCTGTTGTGCTTCACCAACAACATTCCACAGCGCGACGGCGGTACTCACCTGGTGGGTTTCCGTTCCGCGCTGACGCGTAACCTCAACACCTACATCGAAGCAGAAGGCCTGGCGAAGAAGCACAAAGTTGCCACCACCGGTGACGATGCCCGTGAAGGCCTGACTGCGATCATTTCGGTGAAAGTACCGGATCCGAAGTTCAGCTCCCAGACCAAAGACAAGCTGGTTTCTTCCGAAGTGAAGACCGCGGTCGAACAGGAAATGGGCAAGTACTTCTCCGACTTCCTGCTGGAAAACCCGAACGAAGCCAAGCTGGTCGTCGGCAAGATGATCGATGCGGCGCGTGCTCGTGAAGCGGCGCGTAAAGCCCGTGAAATGACCCGTCGCAAAGGTGCGCTGGATATCGCCGGCCTGCCGGGCAAACTGGCCGACTGCCAGGAAAAAGACCCTGCCCTTTCTGAACTTTACCTCGTGGAAGGTGACTCTGCTGGCGGCTCCGCCAAGCAGGGACGTAACCGTCGGACCCAAGCCATCCTGCCGCTGAAGGGCAAGATCCTGAACGTCGAGAAGGCGCGTTTTGACAAGATGATCTCTTCGCAAGAAGTGGGCACCTTGATCACCGCGCTGGGCTGCGGCATCGGCCGCGACGAGTACAACATCGACAAGCTGCGTTACCACAACATCATCATCATGACCGATGCTGACGTCGACGGTTCGCACATCCGTACCCTGCTGCTGACCTTCTTCTTCCGTCAGTTGCCGGAGCTGATCGAACGCGGCTACATCTACATCGCTCAGCCGCCGCTGTACAAAGTGAAGAAAGGCAAGCAAGAGCAATACATCAAAGACGACGACGCCATGGAAGAGTACATGACGCAGTCGGCCCTGGAAGATGCGAGCCTGCACCTGAACGAAGAAGCTCCTGGCATTTCCGGTGAAGCACTTGAGCGTCTGGTGAATGACTTCCGTCTGGTGATGAAGACCCTCAAGCGTCTGTCGCGCCTGTACCCACAGGAGCTGACCGAGCACTTCATCTACTTGCCAGCGGTGAGCATGGAGCAACTGTCCGATCACGCAGCGATGCAAGATTGGCTGGCTCAGTACGAAGTTCGCCTGCGCACCGTCGAGAAGTCCGGCCTGGTTTACAAAGCCAGCCTGCGTGAAGACCGTGAACGTAACGTCTGGCTGCCAGAGGTCGAACTGATCTCCCACGGCCTGTCGAACTACGTCACCTTCAACCGCGACTTCTTCGGCAGCAACGATTACAAGACTGTTGTTTCCCTCGGCGCTCAACTGAGCACCCTGCTGGACGACGGCGCGTATATCCAGCGTGGCGAGCGCAAGAAGCCGGTGACCGAGTTCAAGGAAGCCCTTGAATGGCTGATGGCTGAAAGCACCAAGCGTCACACCATCCAGCGATACAAAGGTCTGGGCGAAATGAACCCGGATCAGCTATGGGAAACCACTATGGACCCAAGCCAGCGCCGGATGCTCAAAGTGACCATCGAAGACGCCATTGGCGCGGACCAGATCTTCAACACCCTGATGGGTGATGCGGTCGAACCTCGTCGTGACTTCATCGAAAGCAACGCCCTGGCGGTGTCCAACCTGGACTTCTGATCCCGRTCGACGCCAACGAAAAGGCCAATGCATTTGCATTGGCCTTTTTTATTACCTGCGTTTCACTCGCTCGCCGACGCCACACTCTCCAACCGATACCCATACCCATAAATCGTCAGCAACTGCCAACCGCGATCCGCCGTCAGCCCAAGTTTGTTGCGCAGGCGATAGATGTGAGTGTCCAGCGGTCGCGACGACGACATTTCTTCATGGGGCCAGAGTCGTTCGTACAGGTAATCCCGCGACAGCGGTCGACCGAGGTTGCTGAACAGGCAATGCGCCAGGCGGTATTCGCGTTCGGTCATGACGATCGGTTTGCCGTCGCGAGTGACGGTCAGTTCGGCGTCGTCGAACACCAGATCATTGAAGCTCAACCCTTCGGCAGTCGCGCGCTGCTGGCCATGTCGGCGCAGAACCGCGCCAACACGGGCTTTCAGTTCATTGGGGCGGAACGGTTTGCTGACGTAGTCGTCGGCGCCAGCATTCAGGGCCTGAACGATATCGCTTTCGCCGTCGCGACTGGTGAGCATGATTGCCGCCGGCGGCGCTTCCATATGTTCGCGGGTCCATAGCAGCAATGACAAACCCGTGCGGTCTGGAAGTTGCCAGTCGAGGATCAGCAGGTCGAAGGTCTCCCGACGCAGTTGGCGCAACAGGTCTTCGGCCCGTTCGAAGCTGTGCAGCGCCCACGGCTGCTCTCCGGTTTCGGCCATCTGTTGCAGGCTTTGTTCGACCCGGCGCAGTTCGGCGGGCTCATCGTCCAGAATCGCAATGCGCATACACGGTGATTCCTTGTCGCTTGGGCAGCTCTTTATCGACGATAGCGGCTCAATCGATACAGTGAAAGCAAGCGGCCCGCCGTTGGTCGCGGCGTCCGCTATGATTCTTTGAGTCGACACCTCTGGCGTAGGAATCATGAAACCATTCACCCCGCCCTGCCCTGTTGGCCATGTTTGACCAACGCCGCCGTGAAAGCCGAGAGCCAAGCCAGGTACAGCGATTGTTTCGGCAATTGGTCCGCGAGTGGTTGTGGATAAGTCTCGTGCTGTTGCCGCTGACAACGTTGCTGTCCTATCGCGCGCAAATCAACTTGGGCGATGCATCCCCAGGCTTGAGTGCATGGCTTTCCCTTGGTCTGGTGACGTGCGTGCTTGGGCTGTTGCTGTGGCGCCCACGCCTGGCGCTCTGGCTGACGCTCACGGGGATGGCTTGTGCGTTGCTGACCAGCGCTGGCCTCGCGGAGCTCAAGCGCTGGTGGTGGTCACCGACGCCTGCGGTGCTGGGTATGCTGTTTGGTTATCTGATCTGGAACTGGCGGCGCCTCAGTGTGGTGCTGACCTATTTCGGTTGGGAATTGGCGCGGCTGGACAGCGAGCCGAAAGTGTTTCCGGAGCGCCGTCGTGCCCAGTATCCCGGTGGCGACCGTTTGCAGAAGCAGATCATGGCGCTGGAACAAGCCATGAGCCTGACCCGCGATACCCACCGATTCATCGCCGATGGTCTGGAGTACTTGCCGGTGGCCACGTTGATCAGCGATCCCCAAGGGCAGATTCTGCTCGGCAACCGCAAGGCCCGTGACCTGTTTGGTGGGAATCTGGTCGGTGATGATGTGCTAGAGCGACTTGAACGGCTCGGTTACCCGGATATGAGCCGCAGGCCGGGTTCGCCTTTATCGACACTGCCGCTGCTTGAGTTTCGCGACCTCAAGGAGCGTAGCCTGCGTCTGGAGCGTGCCGAGCTGTTACCAGTAGACGGGGAAACCCCTGTCGGCTGGTTGTGGAACCTGACTGATCTGAGTGTCGAACGTGATGCAGAAGAGCAACGCGCAGTCCTGTTGCGTTTTCTGTCCCACGACCTGCGGGCACCCCACTCGGCCATCCTCGCGCTGCTCGATGTGCATCGTCATCAGGTGGGCGGTGATCTGCAACTCTTCGATCAAATCGAAAGGCAGGTGCGCCGGGCCCTGGAACTGACTGACGGTTTCGTACAACTGGCGAGGGCCGAGTCCGAGGCTTATCAGTTTCAGCCGAGCCTGTTTGCGATGCTGGTGCTGGATGTGTTCGATCAAGCGCTGCCCATCGCGCAGCTGAAACAGATCGAACTGGTTCATCAAGTGGAAGAGGAGGCCCAGGAAAGTCTGGTTCTGGCGGATCAGGCGCTGCTGACTCGGGCGTTGTTCAATCTGCTGGAAAATGCCATCAAGTACAGTGTTTCAGGTACTCGTATCCATTTGCGCGTCAGTCAACGCGACGGCTGGCTGATCTGTGAGCTCATCGATCAGGGCAAAGGCATCGCCGCTGAGGAGTTACCCGAACTGTTCAGCCAATACCGACGCTTTTCTTCCGCCCAGGGTATCGATGGTGTGGGATTGGGATTATCGATGGTCAAAGCCGTTGTGGATCGGCACGGCGGGCGAGTCGAGTGTCAGAGCGAGGTGGGTCAGGGCACGACATTCAGGCTGCAATTTCCGCTGTTTACAGAATGAAAGCGAGCGATCCAGGTCGACAGTCAGCGATTGCTCCGGGCATAAAAAAACCGGCTATATCAGCCGGTTTTTTTACGTCCGAAAAAAACTTATGCACGTTTTTATGGTTTTTATCTCTCTGAGAAATATGTAAAAAAATCATAAAGTTACGTACAAATAACGACGGTTTTCAATGAAACGGTACACAGGTTATCCACAGAATCTCAGACAGCCACCTGATCGTTTGAAACCGGCGCTTGCGGAGCCGGTGGCAGCGAGCCCATTTCCCGTTGCATCTGCTCGTTCCACGCCTGGACCCGGTCGTTCAATTCGGCAATGGCTCGTGGCCCGTTGCCTTCGGCATACATCGGCTCGCCAATGATCACAGTGATGATGCCCTGCTTCTTCGCCCAACCGGTTTTCGGCCAGAACTTGCCTGCGTTGTGCGCAATCGGCAGCACCGGCAATTCGGCATTGACCGCTAATGCGCTGCCACCGCGCGAGAACTTTCCGACGGTGCCGAAAGGAACGCGCGTGCCTTCAGGGAAGATCAGCACCCAGACATTGTCCTTGAGCAGTTCATCGCCCTTCTTCGCAACATGCTTGAGTGCGGCTTTCGGGTTGTCGCGATCGATGGCGATCGGTCGCAGCATGGCCATGGCCCAACCGAAGAACGGCACATAGAGCAATTCACGTTTGAGCACCTGGCTCAGCGGTGAAAAGTAGGCAGAGAGAAAGAACGTCTCCCACGTGCTCTGGTGGTTCGACTGAATGACGCAAGGCCGTTCAGGTACGTTCTCGGCACCCTTCACTTCGTAGCGGATACCCAGAAACACTTTGCTCAGCCATAAGGCGCAGCGGCACCAGTACACGTTGATAAAGCGGTAACRTGCCTTGAATGGCAGAAACGGCGCGATAAAAAAGCTCAGGCTGCACCACAGCAAGGAGCTGGTGCCCAGCAGCAGGTAAAAGAGGAAGGTTCTGATGGCCTGCAATATCGACATGGTGACGTTTACCGTTGCGGGAATTGCCCGTCCTATATAAAGCGCACTTCCCTTTCATCCCTGGTCAGGACCAATCGAAGCGCACACTTACTCAAGGGCATTTGTGGATAAGTTCTGCGGCAATCGCCGCCAGATCGTCAAAAATCAATGTGCCTACCGGAAGGGTCTTGCCCAAAGTCTTTTCGCCTTTCCCGGTCTTTACCAAAACTGGCTGTGAATCGACGGCTTTGGCGGCTTCCAGGTCACCAAGGCTGTCGCCGACGAACCAGAGATTGGTCAGCGACACGTTGTAATGAGCGGCGATGGTTTTCAACATCCCGGGTTTCGGCTTGCGGCAATCGCAGCCTTCGTCCGGCCCGTGCGGGCAGTAGACGATCAGGCCGACTTCACCGCCCTGCTCCGCCACCAGCGCGCGCAAGCGCTCGTGCATGGCGTCCAGAGTGGCGAGGTCGTAATAGCCGCGAGCGATGCCCGACTGGTTGGTAGCGACCGCTACCGTCCAGCCGGCCTTGCTCAACTGCGCGATGGCCTCGATTGATCCGGGGAGCGGAATCCACTCCTCCACCGACTTGATGTAAGCGTCGGAGTCGTAATTGATCACCCCGTCCCGATCGAGAATCAGCAGTTTCAACAGCAGTCCCTCAACCCAGCAGCGAAATGTCGGCAACGCCGAGGAACAAACCACGCAGACGCGCCAGCAATGCATAACGGTTGGCGCGGACTTTTGCGTCCTCCGCATTGACCATCACGGCTTCGAAGAACGCATCGACCGGCTCGCGCAAGGCGGCCAGACGCGCCAGCGATTCGCTGTACTGACGGGTCGCAGCCATTGGCTGCACCGCTTGATCCGCTTGCTGGATCGCCGAGTACAGGGAGAACTCGGCGGCGTTGTCGAAGTACTTGGCTTCGACGGTGGTCGGCATGCTGCCTTCGAGTTTGCTCAGCAGGTTCGATACGCGCTTGTTCACCGCGGCCAGTGCAGCGGCTTCCGGCAATTTGCGGAACGCTTCCACCGCTTGTACGCGCTGATCGAAATCCAGGGCCGAACCCGGTTTCAGGGCACGTACCGACAGGTAGGTGGCGACGTCGACGCCTTCGTCTTCGTAACGGGCACGCAGACGGTCGAAGATGAACTCCAGCACCGAATCAGCCAGGCCGGCAGCCTTGACCTTGCTGCCGAACGAGTTGACGGCGAAGGCCACGGCGTCGGTCAGGTCGAGGTCGAGCTTCTTGTCGATCAGGATCCGCAGCACACCGAGCGCGGCACGGCGCAGGGCATACGGGTCTTTGCTACCGGTGGGCAGCATGCCGACACCGAAGATCCCGACCAGGGTGTCGAGCTTGTCGGCGATCGCCACGGCCGCACCGGTCAGGGTGGTCGGCAGTTCAGCACCGGCACCGCGCGGCATGTATTGCTCGTTCAGCGCCAGCGCGACATCTTCCGGCTCGCCATCGTTGAGGGCGTAGTAGTAACCGGCGACACCTTGCATCTCCGGGAACTCACCGACCATCTCGGTCGCCAGATCACATTTGGACAGCAGACCGGCACGCGCCGCCCATTGAGCGTTACCGCCAATGTGTGGAGCGATGAACGCGGCCAGTCTGGAAACGCGTTCGGCCTTGTCGTAGACGCTGCCGAGTTTTTCCTGGAACACCACGTTTTGCAGGCGCAGGTTGAAGTCTTCGAGCTTCTGCTTCTTGTCTTGCTTGAAGAAGAACTCAGCGTCGGTCAGGCGTGGGCGAACCACTTTCTCGTTACCGGCGATGATCTGCTGTGGATCTTTGCTCTCGATGTTGGCCACGGTAATGAAACGTGGCAGCAACTTGCCGTCGGCGTCCAGCAGGCAGAAATATTTCTGGTTGTCCTGCATGGTGGTGATCAGCGCTTCTTGCGGCACATCGAGGAAGCGTTCCTCGAACGAGCACACCAGCGGCACTGGCCATTCGACTAGCGCGGTCACTTCATCGAGCAGGGCTGGCGGAACGATTGCCGTGCCTTCCTGACGGGTGGCCAGCTCTTCGGTGCGCTTGCTGATGATCTCGCGACGCTCGTTGGCGTCGGCCAGCACATAGGCGGCACGCAGGTCGGCCAGGTAGCTGGACGGCGAGCCGATGCGCACGCTTTCCGGGTGGTGGAAGCGGTGACCACGGGAATCGCGGCCGGCCTTCTGGGCGAGGATGGTGCAATCGATGACCTGGTCACCGAGCAGCATCACCAGCCATTGGGTCGGACGAACGAATTCTTCCTTGCGCGCGCCCCAACGCATGCGTTTCGGGATCGGCAGGTCGTTCAGGGAATCTTCGACGATGGTCGGCAGCAGGCTCGCGGTCGCCTTGCCGGCGATGCTCTGGCTGTAGCGCAGCTTCGGGCCGCTCTGATCGATTTCGCTCAGATCGACGCCGCACTTCTTGGCAAAGCCCAGTGCCGCTTGGGTCGGGTTGCCTTCGGCATCGAACGCGGCCTGACGTGGCGGGCCGTCGAGGTTGATGCTGCGGTCCGGCTGCTGGGTGGCCAGTGCGGTGATCAGCACGGCCAGGCGGCGCGGGGCGGCATAAACGGTTTTGCTTTCGTAGTTCAGGCCGGCGGCTTGCAGGCCCTTGTCGATACCGGCGAGGAACGCCTCGGCCAGGGTGTTCAGGGCTTTGGGTGGCAGTTCTTCAGTGCCCAGTTCAACCAGAAAATCCAGAGCACTCATTGTGCAGCCTCCAGCTTGGCCAGTACTTCATCACGCAGGTCCGGGGTCGCCATCGGGAAGCCCAGCTTGGCACGAGCCAGCAGGTAGGCTTGCGCAACGGAACGCGCCAGGGTGCGTACACGCAGGATGTATTGCTGACGCGCGGTCACCGAGATCGCCCGGCGCGCATCCAGCAGGTTGAAGGTGTGGGAAGCCTTCAACACCATTTCGTAGCTCGGCAACGGCAGCGGCTGGTCGAGTTCGATCAGGCGCTTGGCTTCGCTTTCGTAGAAATCGAACAGTTCGAACAGCTTGTCGACGTTGGCGTGTTCGAAGTTGTAAGTGGACTGCTCCACTTCGTTCTGGTGGAACACGTCGCCGTAGGTCACTTTGCCGAACGGGCCATCAGCCCAGACCAGGTCGTAGACCGAGTCCACGCCTTGCAGGTACATGGCCAGGCGCTCGAGACCGTAGGTGATCTCGCCGGTCACCGGATAGCACTCGATGCCGCCCGCTTGCTGGAAGTAGGTGAACTGGGTCACTTCCATGCCGTTGAGCCAGACTTCCCAGCCCAGACCCCAGGCGCCAAGGGTCGGCGATTCCCAGTTGTCTTCGACGAAGCGGATGTCGTGGACCAGCGGGTCCAGGCCGACGTGCTTGAGGGAGCCCAGGTACAGTTCCTGGAAGTTGTCCGGGTTCGGCTTCAGGACCACCTGGAACTGGTAGTAGTGCTGCAGACGGTTCGGGTTTTCGCCGTAGCGGCCGTCAGTCGGACGGCGGCTTGGCTGCACGTAGGCGGCGTTCCAGGTTTCCGGGCCGATGGCGCGCAGGAATGTAGCAGTGTGGAAAGTGCCGGCGCCTACTTCCATATCGTAGGGCTGAAGTACCACACAACCTTGCTCGGCCCAGTATTGCTGGAGGGCGAGGATCAAGTCTTGGAAGGTACGCACGGCTGGCGTAGGCTGGCTCACGAAATTCACCTGTTTCTTGGGCTGCGATTTAAAGAGCGGGAGTATACCCGATTCATGGCTGCGCACGCCCCCTGGAGCCTTATGCCACGCTGCTTTTGGTGTTCCGAAGATCCGCTGTACATGGCTTATCACGATCAGGAGTGGGGCACGCCGCTACGCGATGCGCAGGGATTGTTCGAGTTGCTTTTGCTCGAAGGGTTCCAGGCCGGCCTTTCCTGGATCACCGTGCTGCGCAAACGCGAGCATTATCGTCAGGTGATGTTCGGTTTTGATGTCCAGCGCGTGGCGCAGATGAGCGATGCCGAAATCGACGAGTTGATGCTCGATCCGGGCATCATCCGCAACCGCCTCAAGCTCAACGCGGCCCGGCGCAATGCCCAGGCCTGGCTGGCGCTGGAGGACCCGGTGGAATTTCTCTGGTCGTTCGTCGGTGGCACGCCTGTGATCAATCATTTCAAGGATCGCAGCGAAGTGCCGGCCGTGACGCCGCCCGCCGTGGAAATGAGCAAAGGCTTGAAAAAAGCCGGTTTCACCTTCGTCGGGCCGACCATTTGCTACGCGCTGATGCAGGCCTCGGGCATGGTCATGGATCACACCCGCGATTGCGACCGCTACGCGCAGCTGGCGAACGCCGGTTAGAATGGCCGCCTCGCGCACAGCACAAGATCAGGAGTGACCTGTGGATAAGTTGAAAGGCGCCTTGCTGGTAGGCGCTCTGCGGCTGTTTGCCCTGCTTCCGTGGCGGGCCGTGCAGGCCGTGGGCTCGGCAATTGGCTGGGTCATGTGGAAAACCCCGAACCGTTCCCGCGACGTGGTACGGATCAATCTGTCCAAGTGCTTTCCGGACATGGACCCCGCCGAGCGTGAACGCCTGGTGGGCCAGAGCCTGAAGGATATCGGCAAGTCCCTGACCGAAAGCGCCTGTGCCTGGATCTGGCCGGCCCAGCGCTCCATCGACCTGGTGCGCGAGGTCGAGGGCCTCGACATATTGAAGGACGCCCTCGCCTCCGGCAAAGGCGTGGTCGGCATCACCAGCCACCTGGGCAACTGGGAAGTGCTCAACCACTTCTACTGCAGCCAGTGCAAACCGATCATTTTTTACCGTCCGCCCAAATTGAAGGCGGTGGATGAATTGCTGCAAAAGCAGCGGGTGCAACTGGGTAACAAGGTCGCTGCTTCCACCAAGGAAGGCATCCTCAGCGTCATCAAGGAAGTGCGCAAAGGGGGGGCAGTGGGCATTCCGGCTGACCCGGAACCGGCCGAATCCGCCGGGATCTTCGTGCCGTTCTTTGCCACTCAGGCCTTGACCAGTAAATTCGTGCCGAACATGCTCGCGGGTGGCAAAGCGGTCGGCGTGTTCCTGCACGCCCTGCGTCTGCCCGACGGTTCGGGCTACAAAGTGATCCTCGAAGCCGCGCCAGAAGCCATGTACAGCACCGATACCGCGGAGTCTTGCGCGGCCATGAGCCAGGTGGTCGAGCGCTATGTGCGGGCGTATCCGAGCCAGTACATGTGGAGCATGAAGCGCTTCAAGAAGCGTCCGCCGGGTGAAGCTCGCTGGTATTGATGCAAAAAATCAAAAGATCGTCCGAACGCGGCCCGAGCCTTCGGACGATCTTTTGATCTTGCTTACTTCG
>NZ_JBFUIC010000122.1:0-14399 GCF_056402075.1 Pseudomonas sp. P4_C3 | reverse complement strand
CATCGCGAGCAAGCTCGCTCCCACAATGGTTTTGTGATTAACACCGTTCCGCGCTGGATTAAGGCTTGATCCCGCGCAACATCTTCTTCGTCTGGTCCTGCACCGCCTCCGGCGCTGTCATGTTGCCGTCGATCACGGTGATCACCGCGTGGCCTTGCCATAGTTGATAGGCATCGGCCTTTTGCTGGACTTCGGTCGGTGTCGACGGCGGGGCCAGGTTGACGTGGACTACGCCGTCGGCGCCTCGCTGCRAGGTGAAGTTCACGCGATCCCAGTTGCCGATCGGCGCAAAGCTCACGCCTTTGACTTCATCGGGTTTCAGGGCCGGGTAGTTGAGGTTCAGGCCGCTGACACCCGGCAGGCCGAGTACGTTCAAATCACACTGATGTTTGTTCCTGGCGCAGGCCTGTCTGGCTTCTGTACCGGCCAGGCTCGCCTGTTCGATGACCTTCACGGCAAAGCGCGCCGTGTCGTCCATGGCGTCGAGGGTCTTGCGGTAGCCGGCCTGTTGGTCGCGGATGATCAGGTCCATGTCGATGCCCGTGGACACCGCCACCGCCGGAATCCCCTTGAACATCGCGCGCACGGCCGCGTTCAGGGTGCCGGACATCTGCGTCAGCGGGCCGACGTTTTCGCCGAAGTTGCTGCCCGACACCACCAGGTCTGGCGGCGAATCCTTGAGGATCACGTCGAGGCCGACGTTGACTGCATCCACCGGCGTGCCGATGGCGGAGGTTTTGCCGGCAGGTGCCGTGTAGCCCTCCGGTGGCCCGACGCAAAACTTGCCCGGCGCCAGTTCGGTCACCGCCAGGGCCTGGCCAGGCACGACCACGCTGGCCGCGCTGATGCCACTGCTGTCGTTCAACGGCCCGACCAGCGTGACCTTGTGCCCGGCGACAGTCAGGGCGCGGTACATCGCATCGATGCCGGGTGCGCGGCAGCCATCGTCGTTGGTCAGCAAAATGTTCAGGGCGTTGGCTTGCATCGACAGGCCAACGCTGGCCATGGCGATGATGCCGGCAAGGAGTTTGTTCATGGGGGAGTCTTCCGTGGGAGGAGCGGATTTGACAGAGCATGACGCCCCGACCAAATGAATCGGTCGGAGCGTCAGGGGTTTAGCGGGTGCCGAGTTGGCGCAGATTGCCAGGGGTGAATTCGTCTTCGGTGAAGGCGGTGGCATTGAGCTTGGCCGGTTTCTGATCGACCAGCATGCGGTCAACCAGGTAGGACCCGGCGATCAGGTCGTGGTAGATGCCGAGGCGAGCGTGGTAGCGCTGCATCTCGTAGGCGTAGATCGAAGTCTGCATGTTGGTGCGCCACAACTGGCCACGGCTGTCGTAGTTGTCGGCCAGGGTCGCGGACCAGCTGTCCTCGTCCAGGTACAGCACGCGCTTGGCGTACACGTGGCGGGCACCTTCCTTGAGGTCGGCCTGCAACACCCAGACGCGGTGCTTCTCGTAGCGCATGTACTGCGGATCGATGTGACCGGTGGTGGCCAGGATCTGGTCGGCCGTTACGCTTGGATCGTCGATCTTGTAGTTGTGGTACGGAATGTAGATCTCTTTCTTACCGACGATGGTCCAGTTGTAGCGGTCCGGTGCACCGTTGAACAAACGGTCTTCGTCGTACACGCGAAAACCTCCCGCACCTGTCGGCGAGTCGTAGCCCACGGTCGGCGCGCGACGTACCCGGCGTTGACCCGGGCTGTACTGCCAGGCCTGGCGGGGGGAGGAGGTCGGGTTGATGAATTCGTGACCGACCACGATCTCGCCTTTCTTGCGCACCGGTTCCAGGGTGGTGATCAGGAAGTTGGTGAGCACACCGTTGGCCGTCTCCAGGGATTTGTCCGGACTGGACCAGATCGAGAAGATCTTGTAGTTGACCTCTTCGAGCACCTTTTCCTTGTTGGCGTACACCACCGCCTGGCCGTAGTTGGCCTCTTCAGTGTTGGCGCGCGACTGCAAGGTATGGTTGAACATCAACTCGCTGCCGTTCTTCGGGATCGGGAACGGCGAGGCACCCCAGGCGTTTTTCGTGTCGTTGTTGTCATTGTCGAGTTCGGCAGTGACGGCGTTTTTCTTGATCAGGTCTTCCATGCGCTGATCGAGGCGGAAGTCGCGGTGGCTCGGGTACACCGGGATCTTGAAGGTATCAGGGTAACGCTTGAGCAACGCTTTCTGGCCATCGGTCAGGTTGCCTGCGTACTTGTCCATGTTCTTCGAATCGATCACGAACAGTGGTTTTTCCGCGGCGTACGGGTCCGGGTACGGCGTACCGGGGCCGGCGTACTTGAGACCCGGTGGCAGACCGCGCCATTTGCCGGACCAGGCCGGGATGCTGCCGTCGGCGTTGCCGGCTTTTTCGGCGCCCATCGGGGTCAGGTCCTGGCCCAGACGGGCGGCTTCCTCGGGGCTGACCTTGGCGTAGGCCAGGCCACTGCCGAGCAGGCCGACGGTCAGCGCGGTGCTCAATAATGTTTGGGTGAATCTGGACATGCTGTGCTCCTCCGACAGGGGAATCAGAACCGGTACTTGAAGTTGAGCGCGACGTTGTCGCGGTCGGCCAACGGGCTGTTGTTGGCGTTGCCGAGGTAGGCGTTGTAGCGGGCCTCGACGGTGAAGTTGCCCAGGTAGCGCCACGAACTGCCGATGCTGGCGCGGTTATCGTTCTGGCCGGCGTTGATCGAGCCGACCATCGAGCTGTCGCCGTGGGCGGCGGCGCTGAAGGTGACAGGCACCGACATGTCCCATCCGCTGAACACGTTGTTGTAGTCAAAGTTCGCCTGCACCGTGTAGCCCCAGGCATCGCGGTCATAGACCAGGCTGTCGGTTCCCGGCAGCGCGAAGCCAGGGGCCAGGGTCACTGGCTGCGACTTGTCGTTGCTGACCACGGTGTTGTAGACCACTTCGCCGGTCAGGCTGGTGTTGTCGGCGAAGAAGGTCGGGCCGAGCACGTAGATCATCGACGTTTGCGCTTGCACGGTCTTGCCGCGCACGGGGCTGGAGAAACCGTTGTCGACCATTACCGGCGTACCGTCGCGGTAGCTGACTTCACCGGCCCAGCTGACGTCGCCCAGCACCGTGGCGAAACTCGCGCCGAACAGGTCGATGTTGTCGAAGTAGCGCACCTGATAGCGGCCCAGGGTCGATGCGAAGTCCAGCGACGGGGTCTTGTCGTGATAACGCGCGTAGTAGATGCCGAACTCGGTGTTGTTCAGCGACTCGGCGGCGTAGGTGAAGGCCAGACCGTACTGGCCGCTGTCGCTCGGTTTGTCGTCCTTGAGGCGGGTGACGAAACCGGAGGCGTCGTTGAAACCACCCTCATCGATGAAGTCGGTGGTGGAGAAGTAGCTACCCACGCCGAACAACTCGGTTTTCTCCCACTTGTATTGGTAGTAGGCCTGGATACCCAGGCTTTCGGTCAGGGCGAACTGGGTGAACAGTTGGCCGACCGGCAGCAGGATTTCCTTGACCTCGACGCCCGGAGTGGTCGCCTTGGTCGCGTCCACCGGGCTCTGGGCCGCGGAAATACCCGGGTAGAACAGGCTTTCACCCCAGCTCACCACCTGGTTACCCAGGCGCGCGTTGAGGGCGTGGCCGCTCACGTCCCAGGTGCCATAGGCGTAGTAATCGAGCATGCGCAATTCATTGCGATGCTGGTCGATGGTGTCCTGGGAGAAACGGTCGGGCTGGCTGCAATGGCCGCCGGCGAAGCAGTTCGAGGTACCGGTGGTGTTGTCGTTGTCCTGATCGTAGACGTTGTCATAGAAGCCCGTCGCCCGGACGAACACGCCGTAGTCGTCCTGCCACTTGATGTTGGCTTCGGTGAGAAAGCCGCTGCGGTTGTTGATCAGGCTGCCTTTGTCGAACGCGTTGTCGCCGTCGTTGCCGTTAGCGTTCGCGGTCAGTTTGTGATCGCGAGCCTCGGTCCGCCAGGCGAGGCTGTACGTCAGAGTGGTGTCCCAGTCGATGCTCAAGTCTTCGCTTGGCTGAAAGCTCATGGCGTTAACGTGAGCGCTCAATCCGCCAGCCAGCATCAATAGAACAAGCTGTGTGCGAGGGTGCTGTGTTGGTGGGGCGATTATTGTTTTTATCATGTCGTCCTCATGGCCCAGGTCAGACCTGCCCGACCTGCATTTCAGGGGGGATGATTGGTGCTGTGGGCGACTATGGAGTCGCGACTTGCGTGCAACATCGTCCAAGCGGACTAAGCGATTTGTACGGGAACGGCGGATTGCTGTAGGAGCTGCCGAAGGCTGCGATCTTTTGATCTGGCTCTTAAAAGATCGCAGCCTCGTTTCACTCGACAGCTCCTACAGGGGATCAGGTGCGCTCCGGTCTGTGGCTTAGTCCCATCGGACGATGAACGCCCGGCGCGCGCGGCGAACAATCCCGAGACCGACTGCACCGGGCGAAGATCCGGCGGAGGCGGTTTCTGCCTGATGGGCGCTGAACAAGGGTGATCGCATGAACGCTGCCGGGATCAAATGGGACGAGTGCTGTGATGTGTTGGTGATAGGCTCGGGAGCCGGGGGCATGACCGCTGCGCTGCGCGCTCATGACCTGGGGTTGAATGCGTTGCTGATCGAAAAGAGCGGCGAGTACGGCGGCACCTCGGCGGTGTCCGGTGGCGGCATCTGGATCCCCAACAACCACCGGATCAACGCCATCGGCGGCAGTGATTCGGCGGCCGAAGCGATTGCCTACATCCGCGCCGTGACCCGCGGCGAGATCGACGACGGGCGCATTGAAGCCTATGTCGAGCACGGCCGGGAGATGGTCGAGTACCTGGAAAAACACACCCGCGTGCGCTTCGAGGCGCAACCGCGCTACGCCGATTACTACCCGGAAGTCGAGGGCGGCAAACCGGGCTATCGTTCGATGGATCCGCAACCGTTCGATGCCGCTGAACTCGGCGAAGAATTTTTGCGCATGCGCGCTCCGTCCCCCGGCACCCTGATGATGGGGCGCATGGCTATGACCATGAAAGAGGCGCAAGTGTTGCTGTGCCGCGGCCCCGGCTGGTTACGCCTGACCCTGCGGGTGATGTGGCGCTACTGGCGTGATCGCGAGGGGCGGCGTTTGTCCCGTCGCGATCGTTTCCTGACCCTGGGCAATGCCTTGATCGGTGCCTTGCGCTGTTCGTTGCAGGATCGCGGCAAGTCGCTGTGGCTCGACTGTGCGCTGGAAGAACTGCTGCTGGTCGGCGACCGGGTCGGCGGGGCGCGGGTCAATCGCAACGGTCAGTTGCTCAACGTCAAGGCGCGCTACGGGGTGATCATCGCTGCCGGTGGTTTCGAGCGTAATCAGGCTATGCGTGAGCAGTACCTGCCGCAGCCGTCCCAGGCGAACTGGAGTGCCACGCCGCCGAACAATACCGGCGACGGCATTCGCGCCGGCCAGGCCATCGGCGCGCGGACCGCGTTGATGGAACACAGCTGGTGGGCGCCGACCACTTACGTCAAGGGCGAAGAAAAGCAGCGTGCGTTGTTTGTCGAGCGCACCTTGCCGGGGTGCGTGATGGTCAATGCGGCGGGGGAGCGTTTCGTAAACGAAGCTGCGCCCTACACCGATATCGTTTATGCGATGTACGCCAATAACCGCGAAGGTGCTGCGAGCGTGCCGTGCTGGATGGTGTTCGACGCCGAGTTCCGCCGCAAATATCCGTGCGGCGCCTTGCTGCCGGGCTATGCCCAGCGCGATTGGCAATTGCCCGAGCACCTGCGCGACTACTTCCACAAGGCGTCGAGCCTGGAAGAATTGGCGACGAAAATCGGCGTCGACGCGGGCGGGTTGGTGCGCACCGTGCAGCGTTTCAACGGCATGGCCGTGCTGGGTGTCGACGAGGATTTCCACAAGGGCGAATCGCTGTTCGATCGCTACTACGGCGACCCCAACGTGCAACCCAATCCGTGCCTGGCGCCGTTGCTCAAAGGGCCATTCTACGCCGTGCGCATCGACGCCGGAGACATCGGCACCAAGGGTGGCCTGCTGACCGACGTGCACGCCCGCGTGTTGCATGAAGACGGCGAACCGATCAACGGCCTGTACGCCATCGGCAACAGCGCCGCCTCGATGATGGGCCGCACCTATCCGGGCGCCGGTTCGACCATCGGCCCGGCCATGACCTTCGGTTACCTGGCGGCCAATCACATCAAGCGCCAGAGCGAAACCGCTGCGGCCAAGACCTTGTTCGGGAGTGTCGAATGAATCACCCACGTCAACAGATCGCTGTCGTTACCGGCGCCAGTCGCGGAGTGGGGCAGGGCATCGCCTTGGCCCTTGGGGCGGCCGGCATGACCGTGTACGTCACTGGCCGCGCCCCGACGCAGGGCGGATCGAATTTGTACGGGCATGCCTTGCGCGGTTCGCTGGAGGACACCGCCGCTGCGATTACTGCCGCCGGCGGACGCGGTATCGCGGTGGTCTGTGATCACGCCGATGATGCGCAAGTCGAGGCGTTGTTTGCGCAGGTCGAAAAGGAATGCGGGCATCTGGATTTGCTGGTGAATAACGTAGCGTTCATCCATGACCAGTTGATCGAACCGGGACCGTTCTGGGTGAAGCCGCTGGACCTGGTGCGCATTCTCGACGTCGGCCTGCGCTCGGCCTACATCGCCAGCTACTACGCGGCACCGCTGTTGCTGAAAAGTACTCAAGGCCTGATTTGCTTCACGTCGTCATTCGGCGCCGGGTGCTACATGCATGGCCCGGCGTACGGCGCGCAAAAGGCCGGCGTCGACAAGCTGGCGGCCGACATGGCGATCGATTTCGAAGGGCAGGGCGTGGCGGCGTTGTCGCTGTGGCTCGGCCCGCAACTGACCGAACGCACCAGGATTGCCGGCGAGCAGCATGGCGAGCAGTACCAGGCGTTTCTGGCCCACGCCGAAACCCCGCAATTCAACGGGCGGGTGATTCATGCCTTGCTCAATGACCCGCAGTTGATGGCGTTGACCGGGCAGACCCTGATCACCGCCGAAGTCGCGCCGGGTTATGGCATCAGCGAAGCCGAAGGCCGCCAGCCACCGTCCTATCGTGCCATGCTCGGCGACCCGCGCCAGCAGCATCCGGCGCGGGTGGTCTGACTCGGTAGCAGGTAAAACATAAAACCCTGTGGGAGCGAGCTTGCTCGCGATGACGGCAGAACATTCAACATCTATGTCGACTGACCTGACGCTATCGCGAGCAAGCTCGCTCCCACAGTTGATCTGTGTCGGACGCGAAGTCTGTGTACACCCTCGAACACTGTGGGAGCGAGCCTGCTCGCGATGAGGCCGGTACAGTCAGCATTGATGTCGACTGACACACCATCGCGAGCAGGCTCGCTCCTACAGGGTTTGCGTTTAGTCGGTTGGCTGCAGTGCCCACTCGCGCAACACATTCTTCGTCACTTTGCCCGCCGCATTGATCGGCATGCTCTGCAATACCTGCACCCGGCGCGGAACCTTGTAGTTGGCCATCTGCTCACGGCACCAGGCGAGGAACTGCGCCTGCTCGATTTCCATCCCGGGCGCGGGCAGCAGGAACGCCATCGCCACCTCACCCATGCGCTCATCGGGAATCCCGATCACCGCTGCCTGGGCCACGCCCGGATAGGTCAGCAGACACTGTTCGATCTCTGCCGGGTACACATTGAAGCCGCCGGTGATGAACATGTCCTTGAGGCGGTCGGTGATGCGCAGGTAACCCTGTTCGTCGAGCATGCCGATGTCGCCGGTGTGCAGCCAGCCGTCGGCATCGAGTATTTCCTGGCTGGCTTCAGGATTGTTGAGATAGCCCTGCATCAGGTTGTAGCCGCGAATCTGCACTTCACCGGGAATGTTCGCCGGCTGGCTGCGACCGTTGTTGCCGACACAGCGTACTTCTACCCCCGGCATCGCCCGGCCGCTGGTGTTGGCGACCAGTTCCGCAGAGTCGCCGGCGCGGCAGATCGTGGCGAAACCGCAGACCTCCGTCAGGCCATACGCGGTGACGATGGTGGCGAATCCGAGTTCGTCGCGCATGCGGTGGATCATCTCCACGGGGATTGCCGCCGCCCCGGTCACCGCCACGCGCAAGGAGCTCAGGTCGAATTCACTGCGTTGCGGATGGGCCAGCAACGACTGATACAACGTCGGCGGCCCGGGCAACACGCTGATGCGTTCGCGCTGCACGCATTCGAGCACGGCCTGCACGTCGAACACTTGCTGCGGCAGGAGGGTGCAGCCACGCATCAATGCGGCCAGCCAACCGGCCTTGTAGCCGAAGGAATGGAAGAACGGATTGACGATCAGGTAGCGATCGCTCTCGCGCAAGCCGACGATATCGCTCCAGTCGCGCACGATTCGCAGGTTCTGGCCGTGGCTGGTCATCACGCCTTTGGGCTTGCCGGTGGTACCCGAAGTGAACAGCACATCGGACAAGGCTTGCGGGCCGACGCTTTGCTCGCGGCTGCGCAAGGCCAGTTGCGGCACGTCGGCCGCCAGATCCATAAACCGCTCCCAAGCCAGGGTGCCCGAATTGGCGCCGCGCAGACTGACGATGTGACGCAGCTCAGGCAGGTCTTCCGACGCCAGCATGCCGGGGTAGTCCGCGCCGAGGAATTCACCGATGGCAAACAGCACGCAGGTGCCGCTTTCGCGCAGGATGTAGCCGACCTCGCTGCCCTTCATCCGGGTATTGAGCGGCACCAGGGCGGCGCCGACACACTGCAGGGCGCCGGCGGCGACGATCCACTCCCACACGTTGGGCGCCCAGATCGCCACGCGGTCCCCGACCTGTACGTCGAGGGCCAGCAGTGCGCGGGCAGCCTGGCGGCGCAGTTGGTCCAGTTGTCGGTAGCAGATGACGTGGCCCGCGTCCTCGATGGCCGGGCGGTCGCCGTAGGCCTGGGCAGCGTTGGCGAACAGTTGAGCGATGGTCAGTGCGGTGGCGACAGGCGGCATGGGGCCTCCCCGGTTAGAAGACAAGTACGAAAAAGGGAGTAGGCCGGGCAGGGCGCCCGGCCGGATTGCGAATTACTGGGCGGGTGGGGCGAAACGGCGACCGGCGGAAAAACCACCGTCCACGGCGATCATCTGGCCGCTGACGAAGGATGCTTCGTCCGAGGCCAGGAACAGCGCGACGTTAGCCACTTCTTCCGGCTGCCCGGAGCGGCTGAGCATGTGCTGCGAGGCGAAGAAGGCGTGGAACGCGTCATTGTCACGGACCATGCTGGTCATCGGCGTTTCGATCAGGCCCGGGCACAGACCGTTGACGCGAATGTTGGCGTAGCCGTAGTCGATGGCCATCGAGCGGGTCAGCTGGTTGATGCCGCCCTTGGATACGTTATAGGCCACGTTGCCATCGCAGCCTTGCAGGCCGAAGATCGAACCGACGTTGATGATCGAACCACCACGCTGCTCAACCATCGATTCCAGCGCGTATTTGCTGGTGAGCATGCTGCCGGTCAGGTTGATGTCCATCACCCGTTGCCAGGCAGCGGTAGTGGTCTGGGTCACGCTGCCCTGGTCGGCGACGCCGGCGGCGTTGACCAGTACGTCGATGCGCCCGAAGCGGCTGATGACTTCTTGCATGACCTGCTGCACCTGCGCTTCGTCGCGCACGTCCAGGGTCATGAACAGGCCGGGAAAGTCTGCCGGTGCGCTACCGATGTCCAGCCCGACCACTTGCGCGCCTTCGGCGGCGAAACGGCGCACGCAGGCCAGACCGATCCCCGAAGCACCGCCGGTGACCAMCGCAACCTTATTCTGCAAACGAGCCATAACTGCACCTCTTTTATTGTTGTGGGCTAATGCTGGGGCCGAGTCTAACTGCAGACCGGGCCCGAGTGATCGTCCGTTGAGACTAAGCAATAGATCCCCCGTCTGGCGCATTTCAACTGTAGGAGCGAGCCTGCTCGCGAAAAACGTCCGGGCACCGCGTTCATTCAGAAAGGGCGCATTATCGTTGACGTCCATCGTCGGAACGCCGCCCGGAGCCGGCTCGCTCCTACAGGGGGATGCGTATCTTCAATCCGGGAATTTCAGGCGTACCCGGGCACCCGTCGGTCGGCTCTGGCAGGCCAGTGTCCAGCCGTCGGCCAGTTCCTTGGGCGTCAGCACATCGTTGCGCGCCAACTGAACCTCACCTTCCTTGACCACGCACATGCAGGCCCCGCAAAAACCTTCTTCACAGGACGATGGCACGTCCAGGCCGGCCGCTTTGCAACTTTGCAGCAAGGTATCGCCGGGCTGGCAGGCGATTTCGTGTTGTTCGCCATCGAGCTCGACGATCAGCGCTTCGCACTGCGACCCCATCGCTGCCTCGCGGGCGAGGGCTTCTTCGGCCAACAGCTCGTCGGGGTCCGGTGGTGAGACGAAACGTTCGACATGAATGCGCTCCGCCGCTTCGCCCAGCGCCAGCAGCGTGCGCTCCACGGTGTCCATGAACGGTCCCGGCCCGCAGATGAAGTAGTCGCCGCCGGCTGATCCGCGCAGCAGATTACGGACCTGATGGTCCGTCAGGAAACCCTGCACCGAATCGAGGACGTGCACCACGTGCAGTTGATCAGGATGCGCCTTGATCAACTGGCACAGCTCGTCCTTGAAAATCACCGACGCTTCATCGCGGTTGGCGTAGATCAACTTGATCGGCCGCCGACTGCTGTGCAGCACCGATTTGAGAATGGAAAACACCGGGGTGATGCCCGAACCGCCCCCGAACAGGACCAGGGGCTTTTCGGTGTCCGCCTGCGGGTCCAGGCAGAAATGCCCGGCCGGTGGCAGCACTTCCAGCCAGTCGCCGACCTGCACTTCGTTCATCCAGTTCGACACCCGGCCACCGTCGACCCGTTTCACCGTGACCTTGGGCAGCGCGTCCGCGAGGGGCGAGCTGGCCATGGAATAGCAGCGGGTCAACAGTTTGCCGGCCAAGGGCACGCGAAAACTCAGGAACTGGCCCGGTTTGTAGCGAAAGCGCTCACGCAGGTTTGGCGGTATGTCCAGCACCAGCGAGCGCGCGTCAGCGGTCTCGTCGATCACCGCGCACACTTGCAATGAGACGCTTGCCGTCGTGTGTTCGGCCAGGGTCAGGTTCTGTTGTTGCGTGCCCATGTTCACCTCGGCCTCAGAGCCCGCTGATCAGTTGGGCGTTGTCGACGCGGATCTCGGCACCGTTGACGAACCGCGACTCGTCGGCGGCAAGGAACAGCACCACGTTGGCAATGTCCCGTGGCGCGGCCATGCGGTTCATCGGGTCCTGGTCCAGCGCTTCCTGCGGGATCGGCTGACCACCGGCGAGGGCCTGGGTCATCGGCGTGTTCACGCCATCCGGGTGCACGCTGTTGCAGCGGATGCGGTAGCCCTGCTGCTTGCAGTGCAAGGCAATGGAACGGGTCATCGCCGCCACCGCACCTTTGGACGCCGAGTAGGCGCAGAACATCGGCATGGCGCCTAATGCTGCGACCGACGACATGTTGATGATCGAACCACCACCGGTTTCCTTCATGGCCTGGATCGCGTACTTGCAGCCGAGGAAGTAGCCCTCGCCGTTGATCTTCTGCACTTTCTGCCACAGTTCCAGCGTGGTGTCTTCGATGCTGCCCAGCGCGAGGATCGCGGCGTTGTTGACCAGCACGTCGAGGCGGCCGAAGTGTTCGACGGTGGTCTTGACCACCTGTTGCCAATCGCTTTCGCTGGCGATGTCGTGGCGGATGAACAGCGCGTTGGCGCCGATTTCCGCAGCCACCTGGCGACCGGCCTCTTCATTGAGGTCGGTCAGTACCACTTTGGCGCCTTCGCGGGCCAGCAGCAGGGCGTCTTCGCGACCGATGCCGCTGGCGGCGCCGGTGATGATGCAGACTTTGCCTTCTACACGTTGCATTGTTGTTCTCCTGATCGTGCGGTTTGAAGTGCGAATTGGTCGGCCACGTGGGCGGCTGCCCGGCGACCGGAATAAATGCAGTCGGCCAGGGACAGGCCGGAGACATACAGGTTGGAGGCGACCCCGACCGCATTGCGRCCGGCGCTGTAGAGACCGTTTATTGGCTGGCCGGCGTGGTCCAGCACCCGACCGCTGTCCTCGCAGACCTTCAGCCCGCCCAGGGTGATGACCGGGCAGGGGAAGAGTTTGCTGTCGAAAGACAAGTCGAGGGCGTACCACGGGCCTTGGTCGAGGTCGGTGAGCATGGTGGCGGATTTGCCGAACTCGTCGGCGACCTCACCGCGTGCTGCGCGGGAATAGCGTTCGACACTTTGGCGCAGCAGTTCGGGCGGCAGGTTGCAGCGTTTGGCCAAGCCGGCGAGGCTGTTGCTGCGCTTGGCGTTGAACAGCAGATTGAGCAGCACCGGCAGACGCTGGAAATTCCAGACTTTGCCGGGGCCGACCTGGCTGAGTGCTTCTCGAACCAGCGCCCGATTGAGTATCAGAATGGCGCGGCCATCCTGTTCTTCGACCATGGCGTGGCCGAGGGTCGCGCCGTAGATTTCTTCGTTGGCATAACGCTGTCCGCGAGCATTGACGATCAGCCCGCGAGCCCAGGCCAGTGGCGGGTTGATGAAACGCCAGGCGCTGACCTTGTCCATCCGCGCCACGCTGCCGCCAGCACTTTGGCCAAGGGCGATGCCGCTGCCGTTGCAACCGGTGGCGCCCAGCGGCAGACCGGCCAGGTACTGCGGCGCGTGTTGGCGCACCAGATCGCGATTGAAGATAAAACCGCCGCTGCTCAGCAACACCGCCTGTTCGGCGCGAATCAATTGCCGAATGGCGCTGGTCTGTTCGATGCGACGCTGACGGGCGCGCAAGCGGTCGGCCAACGCCGGAGCGTACATATGAATGGCGGCGGCCCAGCGTGACAGACGCGCATGTTGTTCGGCGGCGCGGCTACCCGACGGCAATTGCCAGGCTTCGACACCGAGGACCTTGTCGTCGAGGTCGAGCACCAGTCGCCGCACTTCGCACTGGCTGCGCAGGCGCGCGCCGTGACGCAAGGCGCTGGCCTTGAGCGGGGCGAACAGGCTGGCGCCGGACATGCCCGGGCCTTTGGTGCGGTGTCCACGGGGCGTCGGCTTGGCGCTGGCGGCATAGGCCGGCACGGCTTCGTTGCCGGAGTAATAGAGGTAGTACTGGTCACTCGGGTACGAGGTTTTGTGCGGCGGGACGCTTGCCTCGAACGCCGCGCCTTGACGCTCCAGCCAGGCCAGTTGCTCGCGGCTGCCTTCACAGAACGCCCGCAATGTCTCGTGGCTGACGGCCTCGCCGACTTCTTGACGCAGGTAATTGAACATGGCTTCGCTGGTGTCTTCATAGCCAGCCTGATGCTGATACGGCGTACCGCCGCCGGCATAGACCACGCCACCGCTCAGCGCCGTGGCGCCGCCGCCTTCGAAGCGATCCAGTGCGAGCACCGACAGGCCGCGAGTGCTGGCTTCGATGGCGGCACAGGCGCCGGCTCCGCCAAACCCGACGATCAGCAAATCGCAACGGTCATCCCATGGCAACTGGTCGGCGCTGTTCACTCGCAACGCCGTCAACCCGTTCACGCCGTCCATGTCCAGGCCTCAGCCGGCTACAGCGAAGGAAGGAGAGGGTTTGGCGGTGGTGGTGTAGCTGCCGTCGAGGTAGACCAGCGGGGTGATGGCGTCAGTGGTGTGTATCTGCAGGATGCGCCCGATGAATACGGTGTGGGTGCCGTAGCTGAAGTGGCCGTCCTGGCGGCAGAGGATCGCCGACTGYGCGTCACCCAGGTAAGGAATGCCGCCSGGGCTGGTCAGCCAGTTGCCMCGGTCGAAGCGYGCTTCGCCCTTGATSGCGCCGCTGCACAGGTTGGCCAGGTCTTGTTGTTCKACGCCGAGGATGTTGACGCAGAAGTCGGCGCCGGTCGCCAGTGCRGCGTGGGGCGAGGCGGTCTTGTTGACGCAGATGAGCAGCGATGGCGGCTCGGTGCTCAGCGAGTCGACCGCGGTGGCGGCCATGGCGAAGCGTTCGGAGCCGTTGCTGGTGCTGATAATGGTGACTGACTTGGCCAGGCGGCGCATGGCCTGGAGCATGTCGGCTTTGAGATTGACGTCGTTCATCGCACTGGGCCTTTTTGTTGGTTGGGGAGTGCGATGGATTCTTGCTCTGACGTCCAGTCGTCACATCGTCCGAGGGGACTAGGCCTTGGCGGCCTCTGGGCCGACCAGGCTCTTGGTTGATGGAGTACATATCCGTTGCTGCGGTAACGGCCRCTTATGGTTCCGCTCTTACAGCGGGTCACTTTTGGCAAACGCCCCAAAAGTAACCAAAAGGTCTCGCCCCTTACGTACGGCCCCTCGCTTAGGCTCGGCGTTCCTTCGCTCCGGTATTCATCCGGGGGCATTGCCCTCCGGTCGGCTGCGCTTCGACCTACATGCTTCATCCGGGGGCATTGCCCTCCGGTCGGCTGCGCTTCGACCTACATGC
>NZ_JBFUIC010000121.1:0-14478 GCF_056402075.1 Pseudomonas sp. P4_C3 | reverse complement strand
GTCCACTTCGMCACCGGTCCACGCCAGGCGCATGGCGTTCTGCGACATTTCCAGCCCGCTCACCGCCACGCCGCCGGCGTTGGACGCCTTGCCCGCTGCGAACAGAATGTCGGCCTCGATGAACAGGTCCATCGCCTCGAGGGTGGTCGGCATGTTCGCGCCTTCGGCCACACAGATGCAGCCGTTGCGCAGTAAGATGCGAGCGGCTTCGACATCCAGTTCGTTTTGCGTTGCGCACAGCAGCGCGATATCGCAGCTCAGGCTCCATGGCAGCTGACCGGTGCGGAACTCCAGGCCAAAACGGCCAGCCAGGCCACGGCGCTTGAGCATTTCTTCGGCGAAGTACACGCAGCCGAAACCGGAAGCTTGCGGGCGAATCAGGCTGCCGTCGTAGCTTGGGCCTTTGCCGGTCAGCACACTGGTGAACTGGTTGTTCAAGCGCTTGTGCTGGCCGAACAGGAAACCGATTTCCCGCGCACCGACGCCGATGTCCCCGGCTGGCACGTCAACGTCCGCACCAATGTGGCGGTACAACTCGCTCATGAAGGCCTGGCAGAAGCGCATGACTTCCGCGTCGCTTTTGCCTTTGGGGTCGAAGTCCGAACCACCCTTGCCACCGCCCATGGGCAATGAATTCAGGGAGTTTTTGAAGGTCTGTTCGAAGGCGAGGAATTTCAGCACGCCCATGTTCACCGACGGGTGGAAACGCAGACCGCCCTTGTACGGGCCGATCGCGCTGTTCATCTGGATGCGGAACCCGCGATTGACCTGGACTTTGCCCCGATCGTCGACCCACGACACGCGAAACACCAGCGCCCACTCCGGCTCGCAGATGCGTTCCAGAATGCCCGAGGTCAGGTAATGCGGATTGGCTTCAAGAAACGGCCACAGAGTGCGCAGGACTTCTTCTACAGCCTGGTGGAATTCGGGTTGATCCGGAGTTCTGCACCAACAGTTACACCGCCATCGCTGGCAAGCCAGCTCCTACAGTGTCCGTGAGTTTTTCCGGATCTCGGGCAATCCACATACCTGTAGGAGCTGGCTTGCCRGCGATGAACTCACCGCGATACCACTGAAAAAACGCAAAAAAAACGGAGCCCGAAGGCTCCGCTCTCTTATGCAACCAACCCGAAATCAGGCCAGTTTCTTGTGGCGTACACGATGCGGCTGAGCAGCTGCTTCGCCGAGACGCTTTTTACGATCGGCTTCGTATTCGCTGTAGTTGCCTTCGAAGAACACCGCTTGCGAGTCGTCTTCGTACGCCAGGATGTGAGTCGCGACGCGGTCAAGGAACCACCGATCGTGAGAGATCACAATGGCGGCGCCCGGGAAGTCCAGCAGGGCTTCTTCCAGGGAACGCAGGGTTTCGACGTCGAGGTCGTTGGACGGTTCGTCGAGCAGCAGGACGTTGCCGCCCTCTTTCAGGGTCAGGGCCAGGTGCAAGCGACCGCGCTCACCACCGGACAGGTCCTTGACGAACTTCTGCTGATCGCCGCCCTTGAAGTTGAAGCGACCGACGTAGGTACGCGACGGGATCTCGTAGTTGCCGATGCGGATCTGGTCGGAACCGTCGGAGATCTGCTGGAACACGGTCTTGCTGCCGTCCAGATCCTCGCGGCTCTGATCCACACAAGCAAGCTGCACGGTTTCACCGACGTCGATGCTGCCCGAATCCGGCGTTTCCTTGCCCATCAGCATGCGGAACAGGGTCGACTTACCGGCACCGTTACCGCCGATCACGCCGACGATGGCGCCTTTAGGCATGGAGAACGACAGGTTGTCGATCAGCACGCGATCGCCGTAGCCCTTGGTGACGTTCTTGAATTCGATGACCTTGTCGCCCAGGCGCGGACCGGCCGGGATGTAGATCTCGTTGGTTTCGCTGCGCTTCTGGAATTCCTGGGATTGCATTTCTTCGAAGCGTTGCAGACGTGCCTTGGATTTCGACTGGCGGGCCTTGGCGCCTTTGCGCACCCACTCCAGTTCTTCCTTCATGGCTTTTTCGTGGGCCGACTGCTGCTTGGATTCTGCAGCCAGACGATCGGACTTGGCTTCCAGCCAACCCGAATAGTTGCCCTCGTAAGGAATGCCCGCGCCGCGGTCCAGTTCCAGAATCCAGCCGGCAACGTTGTCCAGGAAGTAACGGTCGTGCGTGATCGCTACCACGGTGCCCGGGAAGTCGTGCAGGAAGTGCTCAAGCCAGGCGACGGAATCGGCGTCCAGGTGGTTGGTCGGTTCGTCGAGCAGCAGCATGTCCGGGGCGGACAGCAGCAGGCGGCACAGGGCTACACGACGCTTTTCACCACCGGACAGAACTTCGACCTTGGCATCCCAGGCCGGCAGACGCAACGCGTCGGCGGCGACTTCCAGCTGGCGCTCCAGGTTGTGACCGTCGCTGGCTTGCAGGATGGCTTCGAGCTTGGCCTGTTCGGCCGCCAGTTTGTCGAAGTCGGCGTCTTCTTCAGCGTAAGCCGCGTAGACCTCATCCAGGCGAGCCTGGGCATTCTTGATCACGCTGACCGCTTCCTCGACCACTTCACGCACGGTTTTGGTCGGGTCCAGGATCGGCTCTTGTGGCAGATAACCGATGTTCAGCTCCGGCATTGGGCGGGCTTCGCCCTCGAACTCGGTGTCGACGCCGGCCATGATTTTCAGCAACGTGGACTTACCCGAACCGTTGAGGCCGAGCACGCCGATCTTGGCGCCGGGGAAGAAGGACAGAGAAATATTTTTCAGGATTTCCCGCTTCGGCGGAACAACTTTGCCCAGCCGATGCATGGTGAATACGTATTGAGCCATGGAGAACCTAGGGTCAGTGACTGATGAATGATTGGAGCGCAGGCGATGCCCGGCCAGACCGTGCGCGTCGCTCGCTTGAGGCTATCAATACGTGCGCGCTGAAAAAGTCTGAGTCTAGGAGCTGGAACGCTCCCGCGTAACCGGCAAAGCTACCTTAATGACAGATGGCAGTCCAGCCGACGGGCAGGGACTGGCACTTCGCCACAACTCAAGGCATGCTAGCCGCCCTTCGGGCGTCCGGCTTATAGTGCACGTCGCGCCAGTCCAGCCAAACCGCAGGATTACAGCTTGTCCAAAGCCCCTCCGCCCCTGACTTCCAGTGAGCCGGCCACAGCGCCCGGCTCCCCCCTGCGCGGGACCTTGAAGGGCACCTTGGCGACACTTGCACTATTGCTGCTGGCCCTGTTGTTCTGGCAATTGCTCGATCAGTTGCGCGAAACCCAGAAAAACCAGCGTCAATACACCATCGATTACACCGCCGATCTAGCCGCGCAGGTCAGCCTGAACATGGCGCTCAACGCGCAGATCGCCCTCAACCTGTTGCCGATCGTCGAGCAACCGCAGGACGCCGATGAGCTGCAGGCGCTGCTGCGCAAGCTGCAACAGTCGCTGCCTGATCTGCGCAGCCTGGCGTTGCTCAGCCCCTCGGGAAGAGTCATCAGTGACAGCGCTCCCGACAGCGATGACAGCGGCTACCTGGGTGAACTGATACGCCGCAGCCACGCCCAGACGCACTACTTCAGCAACGCCACCGACGGCTCCGTGGTGCATCTATTGTTGCATCAGGCCAGCGGCAGTTCCCGAGGCTATTGGGTCTTGCGTCTGCCCCCCGCCTTCTTTTCGTCCTTGATCAAGCAAAGCGAGGCCGGCCGCCGCCCATTGTGGCTGGTGGAGAACCGCATCAATCATCAGATCATCAGCCGCGACGATGCGCTGCCCTCGGTCAATCCGGGCACGCTGACCGAGGACGATGTCGCCAACAGCGTGCTGACCGTTGCGCTGAGCAGCAGCGATTGGCAACTGCGCGGCTTGTTCGACCGCCAGCGCGTGCTGGAAGAGCTGCTGCCGGCGTTCATTGGCAAATGTCTGCTGGGCCTGGCGTTTTCCATGCTGCCGTTCATCGCCTTGCTGAACATGCGCCGGCGTCAGCGCCAATTGAGCGAAGGCCGCCGGCGTTATCAGGACATTTTCGAAGGCACCGGCGTAGCCTTGTGCGTCCTCGACATGTCCGGGCTCAAGGTCTTTTTCGACAAGGCACAACTGCAGGGCAGCGAGCAACTGCAAGCGTGGCTGGCGATCCCGGAACAACGCCGGCAATTGCTCAAGGAATTGCGGATCTCCGAGGTCAACCAGGTCGCACTGCAACTGCTTAATGTCGATAGCGCTGACAAAGCCTGGAAACTGCTGATCGACGGCCATCCGCAGGACGGCGCCGCCATCGGCAACCAGGTGCTCGACGCGATGCTCAACCRGCAGCAACTGCTTGAGCTGGAAATCAAACTGCAGGATGCCAGCGGTCGCGACCAGCATCTATGGCTGGTGCTGCGCCTGCCGCAAACCCAGGACGACTATAACGCAGTGATCCTGAGCATCACCGACATCACCAGCCGCAAGCTCATCGAATTGTCACTGCAGGAGCGCGAAGGGTTTTGGTCGGACGTGGTGCGCACCGTACCGGATCACCTGTATGTGCAGCATGTTTTCAGCCAGCGCATGATCTACAGCAACCATCATCTGGGCCAGACACTGGGTTACAACCGCACCGAACTGCACMAGATGGGCGAATACTTCTGGGAAATCCTCCTGCACCCCGAAGACGCCGACTATTACCATCGCTCCCGCCAGGTCCAGCGCCAGGCCGGTTATCGCCAATTGATGCAGTGCCAGTTGCGCTTCCGTCATCGGGACGGCCAGTGGCGACGCTTCGAGATTCGCGAGCAGGCACTGGCGCGGGACAAGGACGATCAGGTCACGCGGATCATCGGCGTGGCCAAGGACATCACCGATCAGCTTGAAGCCAGTGAATCCCTGCGCGACAGCGAACAGCGCTACCGGATGCTCGCCGAAAGCATCAGCGACGTGATCTTCTCCACCGACAGCCGCCTGAACCTCAATTACGTCAGCCCTTCCGTGCAAGCGGTGCTGGGTTACGACGCCGAGTGGATTTTCCAGAACGGCTGGCAATCGACCATCGCCAACCCGCAACAACTGACCGGCATCTACCACCTGATGGACCGGGTCAGCAAAGCGCTGGATCAGCCGGACCAACTGGCGCTGCTGCGCAGCCAGGTGCAAACCCAACTGTTCCTGTTCGATTGCCTGCGGGCCGACGGGCGCAAGATCCCGATCGAACTGCGCCTGGTATTGGTCTGGGACGAACACGGTACGTTCGAAGGCGTGCTCGGCGTCGGCCGCGACATCAGCCAGCAACGCCGGGCGGAAAAAGACTTGCGCATGGCCGCCACGGTATTCGAACACTCGACCTCGGCGATCCTGATCACCGACCCGGCCGGCTACATCGTCCAGGCCAACGAGGCCTTCAGCCGTGTCAGCGGCTATGCCGTGGAGCAGGTCCTCGACCAGCTGCCGAACATGCTGACCGTCGACGAGCAACAGGAATCCCATCTGCGTTACGTCCTCAAGCAATTGGCCCAGCACAGCACCTGGGAAGGCGAAGTCTGGCTCAAGCGTCGCAATGGCGAGCACTACCCGGCCTGGGTCGGGATCACCGCCGTACTCGATGACGAAGGCGACCTGGCCAGCTATGTGTGTTTCTTCAGCGACATCAGCGAGCGCAAGGCCAGCGAACAGCGGATTCACCGCCTTGCCTACTACGACGCCCTGACCCACCTGCCCAACCGATCGCTGTTCCAGGATCGCCTGCACACGGCGTTGCAATCGGCCGAACGGCAGAAGTCGTGGGTGGTGCTGATGTTCCTCGATCTCGACCGTTTCAAGCCGATCAACGACTYCCTGGGCCACGCCGCCGGCGACCGCATGCTCAAGGAAATGGCCACGCGCCTGCTCGGTTGCGTCGACGATGACGACACCGTGGCGCGCATGGGCGGTGACGAATTCACCTTGCTCCTGCAACCACGAGCCAACCGTGAAATCGCCCTGAACCGGGCGATTCATGTGGCCGAGCAGATTCTCGCCAGCCTGGTGAAACCGTTCGTGCTCGAAGGCCGCGAGTTCTTCGTCACGGCCAGTATCGGTATCGCCCTGAGCCCGCAGGACGGCAACGAACTCAGCCAGCTGATGAAGAACGCCGACACGGCGATGTACCACGCCAAGGAACGTGGCAAGAACAACTTCCAGTTCTATCAGGCGGACATGAATGCCAGCGCCCTGGAGCGACTGGAGCTGGAAAGCGACTTGCGCCATGCCCTGGAACAGAACGAATTCGTGCTGTATTACCAGCCGCAGTTCAGCGGCGACGGCAAGCGCCTGACCGGTGCCGAGGCATTGTTGCGCTGGCGCCATCCACGCCGCGGTCTGGTGCCGCCGGGGGATTTCATTCCGGTGCTCGAAGAGCTCGGGCTGGTGGTGGATGTCGGCGACTGGGTGATCAGCGAAGCCTGCCGCCAACTGAAGGCCTGGCATCAGGCCAGGGTACGGGTGCCGAAGGTGTCGGTGAACATCTCGGCGCGGCAGTTCTCCGATGGCCAGCTTGGCACGCGAATCGCCACCATTCTCAAGGAAACCGGCCTGCCGCCGGCGTGCCTGGAACTGGAGCTGACCGAAAGTATCCTGATGCGCGAAGTCAGCGAGGCGATGCAGATCCTCGCCGGGCTGAAAAACCTTGGGCTGAGCATCGCGGTGGATGACTTTGGCACCGGTTACTCATCGCTCAACTACCTCAAGCAGTTCCCGATCGACGTACTGAAGATCGACCGCACCTTCGTCGACGGCCTGCCATCGGGTGAGCAGGATGCGCAGATCGCCCGGGCGATCATCGCCATGGCCCACAGCCTGAACCTGGCGGTGATCGCCGAAGGCGTGGAAACCCACGAACAGCTTGATTTCCTGAGGGAGCACGGTTGCGACGAGGTGCAGGGTTACCTGTTCGGTCGCCCGATGCCGGCGGACCGGTTTGAGGCGCAGTTCAGTAACGACGCCCTCTTCATGTTCGACTGAAGTTTTGTGGTGTTGCCGAAAAGATCGCAGCCTGCGGCAGCTCCTACAGGGATTGATGTCGGTCACAGAATCTGGCGGCTACCCCGCTTAGGGTAGGAGCTGCCGAAGGCTGCGATCTTTTGAGGCCGGCACAAACACCATCTATCCACGCATGAACACCACTTGTCTGCGACATGATGCCGTTTCATATGCCATCTAAAACCCATTGGGTTAGAATGCCTCCCTTTTCCGCCCCCGATCCTTGAGGACCGCCATGTTCAGCCGTGATTTGACTATTGCCAAGTACGACGCCGACCTTTTTGCCGCCATGGAGCAAGAAGCTCAGCGCCAGGAAGAACACATCGAGCTGATCGCTTCGGAAAACTACACCAGCCCAGCGGTGATGGAAGCTCAAGGCTCGGTACTGACCAACAAGTACGCCGAAGGCTACCCGGGCAAGCGCTACTACGGCGGTTGCGAGTACGTCGACGTGGTTGAGCAACTGGCCATCGACCGCGCCAAAGAGCTGTTCGGTGCCGACTACGCCAACGTTCAGCCACACGCCGGTTCGCAAGCCAACAGCGCCGTTTACCTGGCCCTGCTGTCGGCTGGCGACACCATCCTGGGCATGAGCCTGGCCCACGGCGGTCACCTGACCCACGGTGCCAGCGTTTCGTCTTCCGGCAAGCTGTACAACGCCATCCAGTACGGCATCGATGCCAACGGCCTGATCGACTACGACGAAGTCGAGCGCCTGGCCGTTGAGCACAAGCCAAAAATGATCGTGGCCGGTTTCTCTGCCTACTCGCAGATCCTCGACTTCCCGCGCTTCCGTGCAATCGCCGACAAGGTAGGTGCCTACCTGTTCGTCGACATGGCCCACGTGGCCGGTCTGGTAGCCGCTGGCGTCTACCCGAACCCGATTCCATTCGCTGACGTCGTGACCACCACCACCCACAAGACCCTGCGCGGTCCACGTGGCGGCCTGATCCTGGCTCGCGCCAACGCCGACATCGAGAAGAAACTGAACTCCGCCGTATTCCCGGGCGCCCAGGGCGGCCCGCTGGAGCACGTGATCGCCGCTAAAGCGATCTGCTTCAAGGAAGCGCTGCAGCCTGAGTTCAAGGTTTACCAGCAACAAGTGGTGAAGAACGCCCAGGCCATGGCCGGCGTGTTCATCGAACGCGGCTTCGACGTGGTTTCCGGCGGTACTCAGAACCACCTGTTCCTGCTGTCGCTGATCAAGCAGGAAATTTCCGGTAAAGACGCCGACGCCGCTCTGGGCAAAGCGTTCATCACCGTGAACAAGAACTCCGTGCCAAACGACCCACGCTCTCCGTTCGTCACTTCCGGCCTGCGCTTCGGCACCCCGGCCGTGACCACTCGTGGCTTCAAGGAAGCAGAGTGCAAGGAACTGGCCGGCTGGATCTGCGACATCCTGGCTGACCTGAACAACGAAGCGGTGATCGACGCCGTTCGTGAGAAGGTCAAGGCCATCTGCAAGAAGCTACCGGTGTACGGCGCTTAATTGCCCCGTTAAATCCGCAGCATGAAGAACCGGCCAAGTGATTGGCCGGTTTTTTTTCGCCCGCAAATTGACACCGCTTACCTGTAGGAGCTGCCGAAGGCTGCGATCTTTTGATCCTCAAAAAAGCAAAATCAAAAGATCGCAGCCTTCGGCAGCTCCTACGAGACCAGCACCACTGGTCAGACCGGTCATGCCAATTTTCTAATTTTTACTTGCGAACACCCAAAAATAGCGCCTAGACTGCGCCTGCACTGGACATACCGGTAAGACCACAATAATTAAGTCCTGAATCTGATGTGCCCCGCACACGGAAGCCAGGACACCGACCAGGATTCCTCCCATGCTCAGATGGTGCTCGCGTTCAATCTTCCTCCAAGTGGTTCTCGGACTGGTGCTCGGCATCGTCTGCGGGCTGACCCTTCCCGAATACTCCGCTCAGCTCAAACCGCTCGGTGACGGTTTTATCAAGCTGATCAAAATGCTCATCGGCCTGATTGTGTTTTGCGTAGTGGTCAGCGGCATCAGCGGTGCCGGCGACCTGAAGAAGGTCGGCCGAATCGGCCTGAAATCGGTGATCTACTTTGAAGTGCTGACCACCATCGCCCTGGTGATTGGCCTGGTGTTCGCCTTCAGCACTGGCATCGGCAGCGGCGCGAACATCCATCTGGAGCAGCTTTCCACAGCCGATATGGGCGACATTGCCCAGCGCGGTCAGCACATGCACACCACCACACAGTTCCTGATGGACCTGATTCCGACTTCGGTGATCGGTGCCTTTGCCGATAACAATATCCTGCAGGTCCTGCTGTTTTCAGTGTTGTTCGGCAGTGCACTGAATCTGGTGGGAGAAGCGGCATCGGGTATTTCGCGTCTGATCAATGAACTCAGCCATGTGATCTTCCGCATCATGGGCATGATCGTGCGACTGGCCCCCATCGGTGTATTCGGCGCGATCGCCTTCACCACCAGCAAATATGGCCTGGACTCGCTGCAACACCTGGGCAGCCTGGTCGGCCTGTTCTACCTGACCTGTACTGCCTTCGTGGCCCTGATTCTCGGCCTGGTGATGCGCCTCTCTGGCTTGAAGATGTGGCCGTTGCTCAAGTACCTGCGCGAAGAACTGCTGATCGTCATGGGCACCGCGTCCTCCGATGCCGTGCTGCCACAAATCATGCGCAAGCTTGAGCACCTGGGCATCGGCAGTTCGACGGTCGGGTTGGTGATACCTACCGGTTACTCGTTCAACCTCGACGGTTTCTCGATCTACCTGACCCTGGCCATTGTGTTCATCGCCAATGCCACCGGCACGCCGCTGGCGATGACCGACCTGTTGACGATTCTGTTGGTGTCGTTGATCACCTCCAAGGGTGCCCACGGTATTCCAGGCTCGGCGCTGGTGATCCTGGCGGCCACCCTGACAGCCATTCCGGCCATTCCGGTGGTGGGTCTGGTGCTGGTGCTGGCCGTGGACTGGTTCATGGGGATCGGCCGGGCGTTGACCAACCTGATCGGCAACTGTGTGGCGACCGTCGCCATCGCGCGGTGGGAAAAGGACATCGATGTGCAGCGGGCGAACAAGGTACTTTCCGGCCAGGCGGGTTATACCTTCCAGCCGAGAAAACCGGTTGCTCAAGCGGCAGCCAAAGAATTCTGAATGACCGCCGTGCCTGCCGACCGCAGGCACGGCTCATGGAGCAAGCAAGTGATTACCTCATCAACCGTCGTCAACTCAGTGGTAGAAAAACTTCGGGCCGCTTTGGCCCGTGGTCAGTGGCGCTCCGGCGAAATGCTGCCGGGGCAACGCGAACTGGCCGAACAACTGGGCATCAGCCGCCCGAGCCTGCGTGAGGCGGTCATCGTCCTGGAAACCCTCGGCCTGGTGCGTTCGATGCCGGGCAAAGGCGTGGTGGTGCTCGAAGCCAATCTCGCCGACAGCCAGACGCATGACAGTGCAGTGGCCGCAGCGAGCCTGGAAGACGTGCTGCAACTGCGCTACACGCTGGAGCCGTTCATCGTCGGCCTCGTGGCGCAGTCCATCAGCAGCAAGGAAGTCGGGCAACTGCGCCTGACCTTGATGGACATGCGCGAAGCCCTGGAGGCCAATGACAGTGAAGCCGGCGTAACCGCCTACATCGCGTTCCACGAAGAGCTGTTCACGCTGACGTCGAACCCGATCTTCCAGAGCGTGGTCCAGCAAACCAGCAATGCCCTCAAGCAAAGCGCCGAAGTGTTGCGCAACTCCCCGGAGCATCTGGCTGAGCGCCTTGAAGAAAACGAAGCGGTGGTGCGGGCGATCCGCAGCAAGAACAGCGCCCAGGCCAGCGCCGAGATGCGTCGGCACATTTTGCGCGAAGGCCAGCGCATGGGCATCGAACTGAACATCCCGGAAGACAACCTCGGCAGTTGAAACCTCTTCGAACTGGAGATTGGCCATGAACAGCTTCGCCTCGCCACAAACGCTCGCCACCCTGCCCGTCCGCCCTTCGGTGGATGATCTGTATTCACGAGTCCTCGATGCCATTTTCGAACAGCGCATCCATTCGGCCAGTCGCTTTACGGAAGAAAGCCTGGCGCAGATGTTCGGTGCAAGGCGCAGCGACATGCGTGATGTGCTGACGCGACTGTCCCATCAGCAGATCATCATTCTTCGAGTCAACCATCGTCCCCGCGTCGCCGAGCTTGATGCCGAGCAGACCCGGCAGACACTGCATGCCCGGCGTCTGGCCGAGATCTTGCTGGTGCGGCTGGCCTGTCAGCGACCCTGCGCGCAAGACCTGAAGCAACTGCGGGCGCTGGTCGATAGCGAGCGTCAATGCACCGAGCGTGGACGGGGAATTCGTTTGTCGGGAGAGTTTCATCTGCAGTTGGCACAAATGGCGGGGAATGCACCGTTGGCGCATTTTCTTGAGAGCCTGGTAGCGCTGACTTCGTTGGCGATTGCGCAGTTTGATCTGCCGCAGAAGGATTATTGCGTGGAGCACATGGAGATTCTGGATGCGCTGGAGCGAGGAGACGCCGCGACGGCGCAAGCCGTGCTCAACCGGCATCTGGATTATCTGGAAGATTTGTTGCTGAGCCCTGCATCGGCACTGGACCAAAACTGTGCCACAGGTTAGTCCGCTTTCGTCGGAACGCCGCCCGGAGCAGCCTCGCCCCCACAGGGGACTGCACTTCAAATGTGGGAGCGACGGTGCGGCGATCCGACCTGCTCGCGATGGCGGCTCAAGGCTCGCTGCAACTTCTGACTTTAATCCGCCGCCACCCGCGCAAACCCCTCGCGAATCTTTTCTTCCGGCAAGTCATCGGCAATGAACACGATCACGCTCTCGCGCACTTCCTCTTCAGCCCACTCTGTATCCCAGTCGAAACCATAAAGCTTCAGCACACCCTGAAACACCATGCGACGCGATTCGCCGAGGATATTCAACACACCTTTGTAGCGCAGCAGTTGCTTGCCATGGTCTTCCAGCAGCTCATTCATGAACTCGCTGAGCCTGTCGATATCCAGCGGCTTGTCGGTGCGCAGCACCAGGCTGGAAATGCGGTCCATGGACGGAGCAGCCTGGCTGAGCGGGCGCAAACTCACGCCGCCACCGAGGTCTGCATTGAGGTTGAAACCGCGGACATCAAGCAGTTCAGCCAGGTCGATCCTGCCGTGGTCAACCACGCGAATCGGCGCTCGACGGTTGATACGGGTCAGGCGCTCGCTCAGCGCGGTAAAGGTTGGCTCGTCCACCAGATCGCGCTTGCTCACCAGCAAGCGGTCGGCAAAACCGATCTGTGCCTGGGCGATGGTCTGGGTCAGATGCAGATCAGCGTGGGCGGCATCGACCAGGGTGATGATGCCGTCGAGGATATAGCGTTCACGCAGTTCTTCGTCGATGAAGAAGGTTTGTGCCACGGGCGCCGGGTCGGCCAGGCCGGTGCATTCGATCACCAGGCGGTCGAAGGCGATGTCGCCGCTGTCCAGGCGTTCAAGTAGCAGGTACAAGGCCTTGGTCAGGTCGGTGTGGATGGTGCAGCAGACGCAGCCATTCGACAGCGTCATCACTTGCACAGGCTCGTCGCCCAACAACTGGGTATCGATACCGGCATCGCTGAATTCGTTCTCGATCACGGCAATTTTCAGGCCGTGCTCGGCTTTGAGCAGGTGGCGCAACAGGGTGGTTTTACCAGCGCCGAGGAAGCCGCTGAGGATTGTTACGGGGATTGGAGAGGACAAACTGGATCTCCTTTTTCACACAGAGAAAAAACAACACAAAACAAATGTGGGAGCGAGCTTGCTCGCGATAGCGGCTTAACATTCAACATCACTGTTGATTGACAATCCGCYATCGCGAGCAAGCTCGCTCCCACAGGTATTGCCGTTAATCCGACAAGCGGATCAACAACACTTCGGCCCACCCTTGCCACCGTAACGGGCTTCCTGACGCTCCCGAAAGAACATCTCATAGCTCATCACCGGTTTGTCCGGGTGCTTGGTCTGCATATGCTCGACGTAGTTGTCGTAGTCGGGCATGCCGACCATCAGGCGCGCGGCCTGACCGAGGTATTTACCGAGGCGACTCAGGTCATTGAACATGGTGCAAATCCTCGATCACGCTTCCGGCAGCGCCTGGAATGGCGCTTCTTTATCCGTACGTTCTTTGCTACCCCAGGCGGAAATACCGACCTTGAGCGCATAGAACAGGATGCTGAACACCACGAACAGGAACAGCGCGGTCAGCGTTGCATTGGTGTAGGCGTTGAAGATCACGTGTTGCATCTGGGTGATGTCCTTGGCCGGGGCGAGGATCTGGCCGTTGGCCAAGGCATCGCTATATTTCCTGGCCAGCGACAGGAAGCCGATCGCCGGGTTAGCGTCGAACAGCTTGATGAAGCCCGCTGTCGTGGTGCAGATCAACAGCCACACCGCCGGCAACATGGTGACCCAGACATACCGCTGGCGTTTCATCTTGATCAGCACCACGGTGCCGAGCATCAGCGCGATACCGGCCAGCATCTGGTTGGAGATACCGAACAGTGGCCACAAGGTGTTGATGCCGCCCAGCGGATCGATCACGCCCTGATACAGCAACCAGCYCCACATGGCCACGCAACCGGCGGTAGCGATCAGGTTGGCAGTCCAGGATTCGGTGCGGCGCAGGGCCGGCACGAACGAACCGAGCAAGTCCTGGAGCATGAAACGCCCGGCACGGGTACCGGCGTCGACCGCGGTCAGGATGAACAGCGCTTCAAACAGGATCGCGAAGTGGTACCAGAACGCCATGGTGTTCTCACCCGGCAGAACACTGTGCAGGATCTGCGCGATACCGACCGCCAGGGTCGGCGCACCACCGGCACGGGCCAGGATGGTGGTTTCACCGATGTCGTGGGCCACCGCTTGCAGGGCTTCCGGCGTGATGGCAAAGCCCCAGTTGCTGACCGCTGTTGCTACCGCCACCACATCCCCGCCGACAACCGCAGCCGGACTGTTCATGGCGAAGTACACACCCGGTTCGATCACCGACGCGGCGACCATGGCCATGATCGCCACGAACGATTCCATCAGCATGCCGCCGTAACCGATGTAGCGGGCGTTGGTTTCGTTATCCAGCAGTTTCGGCGTGGTCCCGGAGGCGATCAGCGCGTGGAAACCCKACACCGCGCCACAGGCGATGGTGATGAACAGGAACGGGAACAGMCCGCCCTTCCAYACCGGGCCGGTGCCGTCGATGAACTGGGTCAGGGCCGGCATTTTCAGCTCGGGCATGGTCAYCAGRATGCCGATGGCCAGGGCGACGATGGTGCCGATTTTCAGGAAGGTCGACAGGTAGTCACGGGGTGCCAGAATCAGCCACACCGGCAACACCGCCGCGACAAAACCGTAACCGATCAGCATCCAGGTGATCTGGATACCGGTAAAGCTGAACGCCTTGGCCCACACCGGATCCGCGGCAATCTGCCCGCCGAGCCAGATCGAACCGAGCAGCAATAGCACGCCGATCACCGAGATTTCACCGATGCGACCCGGACGGATGTAGCGGGATGTAGCG
>NZ_JBFUIC010000120.1:0-14657 GCF_056402075.1 Pseudomonas sp. P4_C3 | reverse complement strand
GCCGTACTTCGACCACATGCATCGCTATATTCCGGCACTGATCCAGCGCCATAACGGGCGCATGATCGTGCACCCGGTCAACCATCGGCCGCGCACGGCCGGGGTGTCGAAATACGGCAACATCGACCGCGCGCTGGTCGGCATTCTCGATTTGTTCGGTGTCTGGTGGCTGATCAAACGCACGCGGTTGAACACCATTGCCCAGGAGATTGAAGGATGAATCTCTCCCGCGAAGCCTTGTGGCTGATCGTCGGTTTTGCCGGCCAGATCGCCTTTACCGGGCGGTTTGTCCTGCAGTGGCTGTACAGCGAGTACAAGAAACGCAGTGTGATCCCGGTGAGCTTCTGGTACCTGAGCATCGTCGGCAGCACCTTGCTGCTCGCCTATGCCATTTACCGTGAAGACCCGGTGTTCATCGCCGGCCAGGCCTTTGGCTCCATCGTCTACTTTCGCAACCTGCAATTGATCAAAAAAAGCAAACACCTAAAGGAGTAGGTCATGCGCGGATCGTTATCGACCCGAAATATTACGTTGCTCGTGACTATCGCGATTGCGTTGCTGTTTTTCTGGGGACTGGGCAGCGTGCCGTTCCTCAGTGTCAACGAGGCCCGCCGCGCCGTCACCGTGCGCGAAATGCGTGAGGCAGGCAGCTGGCTGCTGCCTTATATGAACGGCGACTTGTACTTGTCCAAGCCGCCGTTTTTCTATTGGGCCGGCCTGGTTTCAACGGCGGTGCTGGGCAGCTTGTCCGAGTGGAGCGTGCGCCTGCCTTCGGCGTTGGCCGCCGCCTTGTGCTGTGTTGGCACTTATCTGTACGGCGTTCGGCAGGCGGGGCGACAGGTCGGTCTGTTCGCTGTGGTGTTCCTGGCCGCGAACGGTGCCTTCAGCCTGTTCGCACGGCGCTCGGAAATCGAGATGCTGTTGACCCTGCTGTGCTTCGGTGCGCTGTTGGCGGCCTGGCAGTTCATTTTCCTGCAAGGCCGGGTCTTGTGGAGTCGGCTCAGCTACGTGCTGCTGGGCTGCGCGCTGCTGACCAAAGGCCCCGTTTGCCTGTTGTGGGTGACGGCACCGATTCTGGCTTATGCGCTGATCTACCGTGATGCCCGGGCCAAGGCTTATCTGTGCGACGGTTGGGGCTGGCTGATTGCCGTGGTGCTGGGCAGTTCCTGGTACCTGGCGGTGTCGGTGAGTCAGGGCTGGGGCATCTGGGCCTCGATCATCAGCGAAGACATCGTGAAGAAGATCGACGGACAGGGCGCCGAAGCCTGGTACGCGTATCTGTTGTACCTGGCCGGGGATTTCTTCCCGTTCTGGCTGATCGTGTTCGTGCAGCCGCGCAAGTTCTGGGCAATGATCCGCTCGCGCCGCGAGGCGGGCATGTTGCTGATTTGCACTCTGTTGCCGCTGCTGGTGTTTTCCCTGTTCACCGAAAAGCATGGCAAATACCTGTTGCCGGTTTATCCGTCCATGGCATTGCTGCTGGCGATGCACTGGTCGGCGCTGCTCGAGGAGCTGAAGGGGCGCTGGCGCACGGTCCTGGCCGTTGTGCCCTACGTGATGCTGGCCGGGTTCGTGGTGTTCTACATGTTCGTCGAAGCGCGGGTGCTGTCGCACCGGGTTGGCGGTCTTGAGCAGGTGGCCACGCTGGCCGACGGGCAGCCGGGGCAGAAGGCCTACACCCTCGGTGAGCCGGATATTCGTCTGGTCTACTACATGGGCCGGCCGGTGGCGCCGCTGACAGTGGCGCAGTTGCAGTCCGAGTCGCGTCCGGCTGGGCTGCTGTTTGTGCAAGAACCCCTCGCACCGGAACTGCAGAACCTGGCGTCGTGCCAGGTCGGTGAAATCAACCCGTACCTGAAACCGGACCGTTCAGCGCTGCTGGTGCGCATGGGCGGAGACTGCCGCTGATCGGCTTCCCGGCCGAACACACACGCCAGCACATCACCCGTTCGGACTAGGCAGGGCTAACGATTCTGCCGCGTCCGGCCGGCGCCAAACTTCATGCTCAAAGGGGTGTTGCGCCACGCGCGCCCCGCCAAACGAGCAGAAGGCGCCGCGATGGAGTTTGCATTCAGCGACGAACAGGAAATGATCCGCGCATCGGCCGAGGGCTTCCTCGCCGATGTCTCGGATTCTGCCGCCGTGCGCGCGGCTATGGTCAGTGAACGGGGTTTTGACGAAGCCCTCTGGCAGCGTCTGTGCCAGGAAATGTACTGGCCAGCGATTCACATCCCCGAAACCTATGGCGGCCTCGGCCTGGGCTTTGTCGAGCTGGCAATCCTGCTGGAACAGATGGGCCGGCGCTTGCTGTGCTCGCCGTTTTTCGCCACCGCCTGCATGGCCACGCCCGCGCTGTTGCTGGCCGCCAATGATGAACAGAAGCAGCGCTGGTTGCCGTCGATTGCCGACGGCAGCGTGACCGCAACGCTGGCGTTCAGCAGTGCCAACGGCTGGTCCGCCAACGATGTCCAGGCAACGGTGGTGGCGCAGGGCGACGGGTTTGTCCTCGACGGCACCCTCAAGCATGTGCTCGACGGCCATAGCGCAGACCTGTTGATCATTGCCGCACGACAACCCGGAACCACTGGGGAAAAGGGCATCAGCCTGTTTGCCGTGAGCGCCGAGCGGGCCGGCATCGAGCGGCAAATGCTGCCGACCATGGACCAGACCCGGCGCCAGACGCGGATCCAGCTCAAGGGCCTGTACCTTGAAGCCGACTGCCTGCTGGGTGAATTCGGCAACGGCTGGTCGCACCTTGAGCGAGTCCTGCAACTGGCCTGCATCGGCTTGGCTGCCGAGCAGACCGGCGGCGCGCAGCAGGTGCTCGACCTCAGCGTGGCCTACATGCAGGAGCGCCAACAGTTCGGTCGCCCGATTGCCAGTTTCCAGGCCCTCAAACACCGCGCCGCCGACATGATGCTGCAAGTCGAATGCGCGCGATCGGCCAGTTACTACGCCGCGTGCGTGGCCCAGGAAGTCCTCGACCCGCAGGGTAATCCGCAGGTCGCGGCCGAACTGCCGCTGGCGGCGGCGCTGGCCAAGGCGCAGTGCTCGGAAACCTATTTCCATTGCGCGTCCGAATCGATCCAGTTGCACGGTGGCGTCGGTTTCACCTGGGAATACGACCCGCACCTCTACTTCAAGCGCGCCCGCGCCAGCGAGAGTTTCCTCGGGCTACCGGCCTGGCATCGCGAGCGGATTGCCGCGGTGATTCTGGGAGAGCAGCCATGAAAATCAGTTTCAGCGAGCAGGACGAACGCTTCCGTCGGGAAGTCGCCGACTGGATGCGCGCCAACCTCTGCGGTGAGTTCGAGGACCTGCGTTTTCGCGGCGGCCCGGGCGATGAGCATATGTTTCCCGAAGAGCGCAAAGCCTGGGAACGCAAACTCGCCGAAGGCGGCTGGACCTGTGTCGGCTGGGCGCCGGAGCATGGCGGGCGCGGATTGTCGATCACCCAGCAGGTGATTTTCAACGAAGAGTACGCCCGCTCCGGCGGCCCCGGCCGCATGGGCCATATCGGCGAAGGGCTGGCCGGGCCGACCATCGCCGCGTTCGGCACGGTCGAACAGCAACAGCGCTTTTTGCCTGGGATCGTCAGCGGTACATCGTTCTGGTGCCAGGGCTATTCAGAGCCGGGCGCCGGTTCCGACCTGGCCAACGTCAAGACTCGTGCGACGCTGGATGAAGCGACCGGCCAATGGCTGATCAACGGACAAAAAGTCTGGACGTCCCTGGCCCACGAGTCGGACTGGTGCTTTGTCATCGCCCGCACCGAACCGGGCAGCGTCGGCCATCGCGGTCTGTCGTTCCTGCTGGTGCCGATGGCTCAGACGGAAATCGCTGTGCGACCGATCGAGCAATTGACCGGCACTTCGGAATTCAACGAAGTGTTCTTCGACGATGCCCGCACCGACGCCACCAACATCATCGGCGCGCCGGGCGAAGGCTGGAAGATCGCCATGGCGCTGCTGGGTTTCGAGCGGGGTGTGTCAACCCTCGGCCAGCAGATGCAGTTTCAGAACGAACTCAACGAAATCATCGCCATCGCCAAGGCCAATGGTGCCGACCGCGACCCGATCTTGCGCCAGCGTCTGGCCGAAGCCTGGAGCGGGCTGCGGATCATGCGCTACAACTCGCTGCGCATGCTCTCGGGTAGCCAGGACGGTTCGCTGCGTAAAGAGGCGACCATCTACAAGCTGTTCTGGTCGAGCTGGCACGCCAGCCTCGGCAAGTTGGCGATGGACGTTCTCGGCGCGGAGGCGGAATTGCTTGAAGCTGCGCCTTACCAACTGACCCGTTTGCAGTCGCTGTACCTGTTCAGCCGCGCCGACACCCTCTACGGCGGCAGCAACGAAATACAGCGCAACATCATCGCCGAGCGTGCCTTGGGCATGCCCAAAGAGCCGCGTCCGCGCACCTGAAAGGAGAGAGTTCATGTCTGTACCTCAATATGTTGAAGGGCGCGGCCTGCTGCGCGGCAAGTCGGTGCTGATCACCGCCGCCGCAGGCGCCGGGATCGGTTTTTCCGCCGCCGTGCGTGCCGCCGAGGAAGGTTGCCGCGCGCTGATGATCAGCGATATCCATGAAGGCCGGCTGGCCGAAGCGGTGCTGAAAATTCGTGAAACCACCGGGCTGCAGCAGGTCTTCGGCCAGGTCTGCAACGTCGCCGACGAAGCCCGGGTGCAACAGCTGATCGCCTGCGCCGAGCGTGACCTGCAAGGCGTCGATGTGCTGATCAACAACGCGGGCCTCGGCGGCTCGCGGTTGCTGGTGGACATGGCCGACGAAGAGTGGAATCGGGTCATCGACGTGACGCTCACCGGCACCATGCGCATGACCCGCGCCATGCTGCCGAAAATGATGGAGCGGCGTGCCGGGGTGATCGTCAACAACGCCTCGGTGCTGGGTTGGCGCGCGCAGAAAGAACAGGCGCACTACGCCGCCGCCAAGGCCGGGGTCATGGCGCTGACCCGCTGCGCAGCGGTCGAGGCGGCCGACTATGGCATCCGCATCAACGCGGTCAGCCCGAGCATTGCCCTGCACGATTTCCTGCGCAAATCTGCGCCCCAGGCAGTGCTCGATCAACTGGCCGCCAACGAAGCGTTCGGCCGCGCCGCCGAAGTCTGGGAAGTGGCCAACGTGATGATGTTCCTGGCCAGCGACTACAGCTCCTACATGACCGGCGAAGTGTTGTCGGTGTCCAGCCAGAGGGCGTGACCATGCCACGTATTTTCGACACGCCGATGGCCTTGTTCGACGCCGTGGGCGAATCACTCGGCGTCAGCGACTGGCTGCTGCTTGAGCAGGACCGCATCGACCGGTTCGCCGACGCCACTGGCGATCACCAGTGGATTCACGTCGATCCGCTCAAGGCCGCCAGCGGCCCGTTTGGCACCTGCATTGCCCATGGTTACCTGAGCCTGTCGCTGGTCAATCTGTTCTTGCCGCAGATCGTCGAAGTCCGTGGCCTGGCCATGGGCGTCAACTATGGCTGCGAGCGGGTGCGCTTCCCCTCGGCGGTGCGCGTCGGCTCGCGGGTGCGCGGCAGTGCACAACTGATCGCGGTCGAGGAAGTGAAGGGCGGTGTGCAGGCGACCGTCCGCGTCAGCGTCGAGATCGACGGCGAGGAACGTCCCGGCTGCGTGGTCGACACCATCAGCCGCTATTACCCGGCCAGACCTTCAACAGCATTTTCGAGGAATCCAGCATGAAAGAAGCCGTCATCGTATCGACCGCCCGTACTCCGATCGGCAAAGCCTTTCGCGGTGCGTTCAATGACACCGAAGCGCCGCAACTGGGCGGCCACGTGGTGCGCGAAGCCGTGCGCCGTGCCGGCATCGAGCCGGGTGAAGTGGACGACGTGATCATCGGCGCCGCCGCGCAGCAGGGTACGCAGTCCTATAACCTGGGGCGCCTGTGCGCAATTGCCGGTGGCTTGCCGGCATCGGTTGCCGGGATGGCCGTCGAGCGCCAGTGCTCGTCGGGCCTGATGAGTATCGCCATGGCCGCCAAAGGCATCATGTGCGACGAAATCGACATCGCCGTGGCCGGTGGCCTGGAGTCGATTTCCCTGGTGCAGAACAAACACAAGAACCTGTATCGCAACCAGTCGGGTTCGGTGATCGAGCTGGACCCGCACGCCTATATCCCGATGATCGAAACCGCCGAGATCGTCTCCGCACGCTATGGCATATCCCGCGACAAGCAGGACGAATACAGCTACCAGAGCCAGCTGCGTACCGCACAGGCCCAGAGCGCCGGGCGATTCGACCGCGAACTGGCGCCGCTGACCAGCCGCCAGATGATCGTCGACAAGGCCACGGGCGAAACCCGCCATGAGTCCGTTACCTTGCTGCGCGACGAGTGCAACCGCATCGACACCAGCCTCCAAAGCCTGAAAGCGCTGGAGCCGGTATGGCCGGGCGGTCAGTGGAGCGACAAGGGGCGTTTTATCACCGCCGGTAATGCCTCGCAGCTGTCCGACGGTGCGTCGGCCTCGGTATTGATGAGCGCCAAGCTGGCCGAGAAGCGTGGCCTGGAACCGCTGGGGATCTATCGCGGCATGGCCGTCGCCGGCTGCAACTCCGACGAGATGGGCATCGGCCCGGTGTACGCCATTCCCAAGCTGCTCAAGCGCCACGGCCTGACCATGGACCACATCGGCCTCTGGGAGTTGAACGAAGCGTTCGCCTGTCAGGTGCTGTACTGCCGCGACACCCTGGGCATTCCGGCCGAGCGCCTGAACGTCAACGGCGGGGCGATTTCCATTGGTCATCCGTTCGGCATGTCCGGGGCGCGCATGGTCGGCCACGCGTTGGTCGAAGGCCAGCGTCGCGGTTTGCGTTATGTGGTGGTGAGCATGTGCATCGGTGGCGGCATGGGCGCGGCAGCCCTGTTCGAGGTGGTCTGAATGATCAGCGCTCAACAGATTCAGGCGACCATGGCCCGCTACGTGGAGCTGGTGGATGCCAGCGACATCGAGGGCATCCTCGCGCTCTACGCCAAAGACGCCACCGTTGAAGACCCGGTCGGCCACGCGCCGTTGCAGGGCATCGACGCCATCGGGCGTTTCTACCGTGAAGGGCTGGGGGCGATGAAAGTCTCCGCGACCCGGACCGGGCCGGTGCGCGCGACGCTCAACGGTTGCGGCGCGATGCCGTTCCGGGTCGACATGGAGTGGGGCGGGAAACCTTGCTCGCTGCATATAATCGATGTGATGGAGTTCGATGCCGACGGCAAGATCCGCTCGATGAAAGCCTTCTGGAGTGAGGTCAACGTGACGGCGCGAGGTTCGGCATGAGCCTGGAGCAGCRTATCGCCCGCCTGGAAGCCCTTGAGGACATCCGCCAGCTCAAGCATCGCTACCTCAATGCCTGCGACCTCAAGCAGGTCGAGGTGATTGCCGATTGCTTCGCCGAAGGTGAAGTGCTGATCGATTACGGTCCGCTGGGGATCTTTCACGAGCGCGACAGTTTTGTCGCGCTGTACCGCGAACTGGCCTGCCATGAGCGGGTGATCGACCTGCATCATGGCGCCAACCCGGAAATCGAGGTGCTGAGCGAGGATCAGGCCCAGGGYCGTTGGGCTCTGTGGTATTTCAATGTGGATGGCGAGAGCGGGGCGACGCGGCAGCTGGGTGGCTTTTATCAGGACCGTTACCAGCGTATAGCCGGACAATGGAAGATAGTCGCCACCCGTTTTACCGCTCACTCGGAAGTGGCGCGTTCCTGAAGGCGGGTTTCGATCCGGTCGGGATTCTGCGTTCGGCCGGTTTCGTAGTAGGCCTTGAGGTGCTCGGCAATCTGCTGCACGACCTTGTTGAAGGCCTTGGCCAGCAACCTTTCAAACAGCCTGCCACCGCGCAGGCTGTAACGCATTTGCAAGGTGATGCGTGTCACATCCCCCTCCGGTTGCAAGGCATAACTGAAACTCGCCTCGCGAAACGGAAAGGGCGAGTCATTGTCGCCCTTGTGCAACCGCAGCACAAAACTAGTGCCTTCCTGCCACTGCACCACGCTTTCATCCAGATACTGACCGCCCTTGCGCAACACCCGGCGACTGGCGCCGACACCTTGCGTTGCGCCGGGATGAAACTGGCAACCGGTGAGCCCCGGTACGTAGTGTGGGGCGAGGCTCAGGTCGCACAGTTTGGCCCATGCGGCTTGTGGTGGGAGATCGAGCAAAACACTGTGGCTGGCCATTGCGGGCATGTCGGAATTCCTCTTGTTATTTGACTGCTTGAAAGATCGCAGCCTCGTTTCACTCGACAGCTCCTACAGAGATTGAGGTTCAACTGTAGGAGCCGCCGAAGGCTGCGATCTCTTCAGGATTGGGCCGCGTCGAGAAACGCCGGGCGTTCACCTGCGCCATGCACCGCGATGTCCGCGCCACTGACGTAACGGGCCAATGTCGAGGCCAGGTACAGACAGGTATCGCCAATGTCCTCCGGGGTTGCCAGGCGTTGCAGCGGAATGGTCGCCGCCACCCGGGCAACGCCCGCGTCGTCACCATAATGCATGGCCGCCTGCTCGGTGAGAATCAGCCCGGCGGTCACGGCGTTGACCCGCACCTTCGGCGCCCATTCCACTGCCAGCGAGGTGGTCAGATTGAGCAGTCCGGCTTTAGCCGCGCCATAGGCAGCGGTGCCGGGGGAAGGGCGGGTGGCGCTGACGCTGCAGATGTTGATGATCGCACCGCCATCGGCCTGGGCCTGCATCACCTGGTTGGCTTGCTGGCACAGGTTCAGTGGGGCAATCAGATTCAGGCGGATGATCGCTTCGCTGAAACGCGGCGAGGCCGTGGCGGCATCGGCGTTCGGTGAACCGCCGGCATTGTTGACCAGCACATCGAGGCGGCCGAAGCGCTCGACGATTTGTGCGATCAAGCGCCCGGACTGCTCGACATCGCGCAGGTCGCAGGGTACGAACAGCGCCTCGCGTCCGCCGCTGGCAGGCAAGGATTGCGGGGCTTCACGACCGCAAGTTACCACCACGGCACCGCAGTCGAGAAACCGTTGGCTGATGCCGCGACCCACACCTTTGCCACCGCCGGTGACCAATACCACTTTGCCGCGAAAGTCCATCGGATCAAGCATGGGAGATCTCTTTTTGTCGCTCGGGAATGCCATCGATGCTAGGTCGACCGTCTTTGTAGGCCAACGTCCGATGAGACTAGAGACTGTAGGAGCGAGCTTGCTCGCGATGGACGTCAACGATAACGCGCAAAACCTGATGCCCCGCGGTGTCCTGACGTTTTTCGCGAGCAAGCTCGCTCCTACAGGCGCGTAGTCCTGTCGGACGATGTTGGCGACTCGGCCCCTCGGAATAATCGGACTACAACAACAGGCCGGGAGGACACCTTATGGGCGCTTCAGCGCAAGGGCACTTCGTTACGCTGCCGGATGGTTTGCAGCTGCACTATCGTGACGTCGGCAACGGCGAGCCGGTGATTTTCATTCATGGCAGCGGGCCGGGCGCCAGCGGTCACAGTAACTTCAAGCAGAACTACCCGGTGTTCGCCGTGGCCGGTTACCGGGTGATCGTTCCCGACCTGCCGGGCTACGGCACTTCGGACAAACCCGACACCCTCTACACCCTGGACTTCTTTGTCGCAGCCCTGAGCGGTTTGCTCGACGCCCTCGACATCCAGCGTTGCGTGCTGGTCGGCAACTCCCTGGGCGGTGCGATCGCGATCAAACTGGCCCTCGACCAACCGCAGCGTGTCAGCCGTCTGGTGCTGATGGCGCCCGGTGGCCTGATGGAAAAGGAACAGTATTACCTGCAGATGGAAGGCATCCAGAAAATGGGTGCGGCCTTCGCCAAGGGTGAGCTGAACGATGCGGCGGGCATGCGCCGCCTGCTGGCGCTGCAACTGTTCGATGAAAGCCTGATCAGCGACGAAACGGTCAACGAGCGCGTGGCCGTGGTGCAGCAGCAGCCGGTGTGTGTGCTGTCGACCATGCAGGTGCCGAACATGACGTCGCGGCTGGCCGAACTGCAATGCCCGATCCTCGGTTTCTGGGGCATGAACGACAAGTTCTGCCCGTCCTCCGGAGCCCAGACCATGCTCGAAAACTGCTCCGGTATCCGTTTCGTGATGCTCAGCGAGTGCGGGCATTGGGTCCAGGTCGAACACCGTGACTTCTTCAATAGCCAGTGTCTGGCATTCCTTCAGGAGGCCCGCGGATGAGCGTGCAATTGCGCCGTGAGTTCGGCGAAGAGCTTTATCAGGCGCTGCTCAGCGGCTCCACACTGGCACCGCTGACCGAGCGTTGGCCGTCGATCAGCATTGAAGACGCCTATCACATTTCCCTGTACGCCATTGAGCGTCGGGTTGCGGCCGGTGACCAGATCGTCGGCAAGAAAATCGGCGTGACCTCGGCGGCGGTGCAGCAGATGCTCAACGTGCATCAGCCGGATTTCGGTTTCATCACGCGGCAGATGTCGTTCGATGACGACGCCCGGATTTCCCTGTCCGCCAACAAACTGATCCAGCCCCGTGCCGAGGGCGAGATTGCCTTCAAGCTCAAGCATGATCTGGTCGGCCCCGGCATCGCCGAAGCAGACGTGCTGGCCGCCACCGAATACGTGATGCCATGCTTCGAGATCGTTGACTCGCGGATTCACGACTGGCGCATCCGCATCCAGGACACCGTGGCTGACAACGCGTCGTGCGGCGTGTTCGTGCTGGGCGACAGCAAGGTCGAACCCCGCGAGCTGGACCTGCCGAACTTGCGCATGCGTGTGTTCAAGAATGGTTTACCCCTGAGCGAAGGTCTGGGTTCGGCGGTGCAGGGCAACCCGCTGACCGCCGTGGCCTGGCTGGCCAACACCCTGGGTGCGTTCGGCATTCCATTCAAGGCCGGGGAAATCATTCTCTCGGGCTCGCTGGTGCCACTGGAACCGGCCCGTGCCGGCGACCGTTTTGAACTGACCATTGATGGCCTGGGCAGTGCCCGGGTGTCTTTCTGCGCCTGACTTTTGGAGTTTGACCCAATGAGCAAAAAACTCAGAGCGGCCATTATCGGCCCGGGTAACATCGGCACTGATCTGCTGATGAAAATGTGCCGATCGCAATGGATCGAGCCGGTGTGGATGGTCGGTGTCGACCCTGAATCCGAGGGCCTGAAACGTGCTCGGGAAATGGGCATCAAAACCACCGCCGGTGGTGTCGACGGCTTGCTGCCTCATGTGCTCGACGATGATATTCGTATCGCCTTCGATGCCACCTCGGCCTATGTGCATGCGGAAAACAGCCGCAAGCTCAACGAGCTGGGGGTGATCATGATCGACCTCACGCCAGCGGCCATCGGCCCGTTCTGCGTGCCGCCGGTCAACCTCAAGGAGCACGCGTCGAGCCTGGCGATGAACGTCAACATGGTCACCTGCGGTGGTCAGGCGACCATCCCGATGGTGGCGGCGGTGTCGCGGGTGCAATCGGTGAGCTACGGCGAAATCGTGGCCACGGTGTCCTCCGGTTCGGTCGGCCCGGGTACGCGGCAGAACATTGATGAATTCACCCGCACCACGGCCGGTGCGGTGGAGAAGATCGGCGGCGCCCGACGCGGCAAGGCAATCATCGTGATCAACCCGGCCGAGCCGCCGCTGATGATGCGCGACACCATCCACTGCCTGACCGATGACGAGCCGAACCAGGATGCGATCCGCACCTCGGTGCTGGAGATGGTCCGCGAAGTTCAGCGCTATGTGCCGGGCTACAAGCTGATCAACGGGCCGGTGTTCGACGGGCGCAAGGTGTCGATTTTCATCGAGGTCGAAGGCCTCGGCGATTTCCTGCCCAAGTCCGCCGGTAACCTCGACATCATGACCGCCGCCGGATTGCGCACGGCCGAGATGTTCGCTGAAGAAGCCTGCAAGGGCATCCTGCAATTGCCTGCCCGTTGAGTGGAGAATCGCTATGAATTTGCAAGGTAAGCGCGTGCGTCTGCACGACATGAGTCTGCGCGACGGCATGCATGCCAAACAGCATCAGATCAGTATCGAACAAATGGTCTCGGTGGCCACCGGCCTCGATGCCGCCGGTGTGCCGCTGATCGAAATCACCCACGGCGATGGCCTGGGCGGTTCGTCGCTGAACTACGGTTTCCCCGCCCACAGTGACGAGGCGTATTTCGCCGCGGTGATCCCGCAGATGAAACAGGCCAGGGTTTCGGCCCTGTTGCTGCCGGGGATCGGTACCCTCGATCACCTGAAGATGGCCCACGAACACGGTGTCTCGACCATTCGTGTCGCCACTCACTGCACCGAGGCGGACGTGTCTGGCCAGCACATCGGCATGTCGGCGAAGATGGGCCTGGATACCGTCGGCTTCCTGATGATGGCGCACATGGTCAGCCCGGAGAAATTGCTGGAGCAGGCGCGCCTGATGGAAAGCTACGGCGCCAATTGCATCTACTGCACCGATTCGGCCGGCTACATGCTGCCCGATGAAGTGACGCAGAAGATCGGGGCCCTGCGTGCCGGACTGAATGCCGGGACCGAAGTCGGTTTTCACGGCCACCACAACATGGGCATGGCCATCGCCAACTCCCTGGCCGCCATCGAGGCCGGTGCTGCGCGGATCGACGGATCGGTTGCAGGCCTTGGCGCGGGGGCGGGCAATACGCCGCTGGAAGTGTTCGTCGCGGTGCTGGAACGCATGGGTGTCAACAGCGGCGTCGACCTGTACAAGATCATGGACGTGGCCGAAGACCTGGTGGTGCCGATGATGGATCAGCCGATCCGCCTCGACAGGGACGCACTGACACTCGGTTACGCCGGGGTCTACAGTTCGTTCCTGTTGTTCGCCAAGCGTGCCGAGCAGAAGTACGGCATCGCTGCTCGCGAGCTGCTGGTGGAGTTGGGGCGGCGCGGAACCGTGGGTGGTCAGGAAGACATGATTGAAGACCTGGCGTTGACTCTGTCGCGGGCCAGGTGTGTACTGCCGACCTGATTTTTCCGGCAACGAAAAAACCACCGATGATTCGGTGGTTTTTTTATGGCCGGTGGAAACCGTGCTCAAGGCAGCAGATTGCGCACCACGGGCGGATAACAGTTGATGGCCGCGCTCGAACAGCTGAAGTAGGCCGTGGTCGGTCGGTAGGCTTCATTCTTGAACAGTTGGCACAGGCTAGTGGAAGTACCCGCACAGAGGATGATGAACAGAGCACAAGTAGTTTTGCGCATGATGGGTCTCGACACGGTTTTATTGTTGTAGAGACAGGTTATGGCGCTAGCTCGCGAGTGGCTTCGTCCGAATGGACTAGCCAGTAAAGTCGCAACAGTGAGGTCCCTGTGGGAGCGAGCTTGCTCGCGATGGCGGWGTGTCAGGCGACAKGGRTGTTGGCTGTGCCGGCCTCATCGCGAGCAAGCTCGCTCCCACAGTGATTTGGGTAGTTCGCAGATTTTGCATCCAGCCACTGAACCTGTGGGAGCGAGCTTGCTCGCGATGGCGGWGTGTCAGGCGACAKGGRTGTTGGCTGTGCCGGCCTCATCGCGAGCAAGCTCGCTCCCACAGATACTGATGGGTGTCAGGTGCGTCGGGCGAGGGCGCCCATGGCCATGAACAGTGCGGCAATCGCCCGGGCTTCGTGGAGTTCGCCGCGGGCCACCAGTTCGGGGATTTGTGCCAGTGGTACACGCAGGCATTCCAGGGGTTCGGGTTCGTCGCCTTGCAGTTGGCAGGGGCTCAGTTGTTCGGCCAGTACCACCCGGTAACGGTGGCACAGGTGTCCCGGTGCCAGGGTCAGTTCGCCCAGTTCGGTGAGACGTGCTGCGCGCATGCCGACTTCTTCGCTCAGCTCGCGCTGCGCCGCCTGCAAATAGTCTTCATCGGGCTCGGCACCGCCCTTGGGCAGGCCGAGAATGGTTTTTTCCACACCGACCGCGTATTCGCGCACCAGCAGCACATGCTCTGCATCGGGCATCGCCACCAGCATCACCGAACGATAACCGGTGCCGCGCAGGCGTTCGTAGACCCGCTGCTGGCCGTTGCTGAATTGCAGGTGCAGGGCTTCGATCTGAAAGTGGCCGCTTTGCGCCAGCAGTTCAGTCTTGAGGATGGTTGGGCAGTTGCGCATGGGGCAGTCCCCTGTTTGGGATAAAGACACTGTGCGCTGTACATCGGGGGCCGCCATCGTCCGAGCGGACGAGGGCGGCAATGACGGCTAGCCAAGGGTCGCCACGCTGCGCAGGATCAGGCGCACCAGCATGGTCTGGCGGGTCACGCCGGTCTTGGAGAAGGTCGAGCGCAGGTGTGCCCGCGAGGTGTTGCGGCTGATGCCCAGCTCTTCCGAAGCTTCGTCGAGGGTCAGGCCGTTGGCCAATAACATCGCCAGCTGGGTTTCCGCCGGGGTGAAGTCGAACAGCGCGCGAACGATTTCCTGCGGTGCGGTGGACTGTTGCTCCGGGTCGCTGATGAAAATCACCACGGTCGGGCACTGTTTGCCCTCGCTCCAGTCGGTCAATGGCACCGAGCGCACGATGATCCCCAGGTCCGCCTTTCCGGACGGCCGCTGCACGCGCAGGGCCTCGACCACCGACGGGTTGCTGCTCTTTTGCGACAGCAGCGACTGTTTGACCAGTCGGCGGAACTCTTGGGTGTCGCGGGCCGTACCGACCTGCAGGCCATCGTTGACCACTTTGATGCCGTCCTTTTCC
>NZ_JBFUIC010000119.1:0-14667 GCF_056402075.1 Pseudomonas sp. P4_C3 | reverse complement strand
ACACAGAACCCTGTGGGAGCGAGCTTGCTCGCGATAGCGGTGCATAAGCTTGCATCAACGTTGGATCAGCTGACGCCATCGCGAGCAAGCTCGCTCCCACAGGGTTCTGTGTTGTGGTTGCTAAATCGCCCACAAACAAAAACGCCCGGCATAAGCCGGGCGTCTTGTATTGACCTGATTAGCGAGCGCGGTAAGTGATGCGCCCTTTGCTCAAGTCATAGGGCGTCAGCTCGACGCGCACTTTGTCGCCGGTAAGAATACGGATGTAGTTCTTGCGCATCTTGCCGGAGATGTGCGCGGTTACGACGTGCCCATTTTCCAACTCCACACGAAACATGGTGTTGGGCAGGGTGTCGACGACAGTGCCTTCCATTTCGAAGCTGTCTTCTTTCGACATGCAGTAAAGCCCTCGGTGTCCAATGAATGGCCCGGTGCAACTGCGCCAGGCAAAAGCGGCGTGCATTGTGCCCGAAAAGTGGGGTTTAAGCCAAGGGGTTTAGGGTTGGCTCTAGTTTAGAACCACCCAGCGCTGATTAATCAGCAACTCAATGGGGCGATATTGAGTCTTGTAGTTCATCTTTTTGCAGTTTTTGATCCAGTAGCCGAGGTAGACCGCCTCCAGCCCCAGTCGGCTGGCCTCGGCGATTTGCCAGAGGATTGCGTAGCGCCCAAGGCTGCGACGCTCTTCGGCGGGCTCGTAGAAGGTGTAGACCGCCGAAAGACCGTTCGGCAGTAGATCGGTGACCGCGACGGCCAGCAGCCGGCCGTTCAGACGAAACTCATAAAAGCGTGAAAACGGCAGGTCCCGCACCAGGAATGTCGAAAACTGGTCGCGACTTGGCGGGTACATGTCGCCATCGGCGTGACGCTGTTCGATATAGCGCTGGTAAAGGTCGAAGTACTCTTCGTTGAAGCCGGGCTTGGCGGGACGCACCTGCAAATCCGCGTTGCGCTTGAAGATGCGTTTCTGTTGCCGGTTGGGCGTGAACTGTCCCACGGGAATACGCGCCGGAACGCACGCATTGCAATTCTGGCAATGCGGCCGATAGAGATGATCGCCACTGCGACGAAAACCCATCTCCGACAGGTCTGCATAGACATGCACATCCATGGGCTGACTAGGGTCGAGGAACAGGGTTGTGGCCTGCTCATCGGGCAGATAACTGCAAGAGTGCGGCTGAGTGGCATAGAACTTCAAACGCGCCAACTCGGTCATGATCAACCCTCGGGATAATGCTTTTGAATAAGTGTAAGCCACGCGCGCAAAAGTCGCTCAGCAAACCCAGGTGGCATGGTTGGGTTGGTCAAGGTGCCTGGCCAGATAATCGGCAAACTCGCGACGCGCAATCGCCCGGGCGCCCAGGCTATGCAGGTGGTCGGTGGGCATCTGGCAATCGATCAGTACAAAGCCCGAGTCTTTCAGATGCCGGACCAGCGTGGCAAAGCCGAATTTCGACGCGTTGTCAGCGAGGCTGAACATGGACTCGCCGAAAAACAACTGGCCCATTGCCAGGCCATACAGCCCGCCAACCAGTTCGTCCCCGTCCCATACTTCCACCGAGTGCGCGTGTCCACGCCTGTGCAACTCGATATAAGCGTCCTGCATGGCCTCGGTGATCCAGGTGCCATCGGCGTAATCCCGGGGGGCGGCACAGGCGCGGATGACGGCGGCGAAGTCCTGATCGAAGGTCACTTGATAGCGTTGCTGACGCAGCAGTTTGTTCAGGCTGCGCGAGACGTGCAATTCGTCGGGAAACAGAACCGTGCGCGGGTCCGGAGACCACCAGAGGATCGGCTGGCCTTCGGAAAACCAAGGGAAGCAGCCGTGGCGATAAGCCGAGATCAGCCGATCGGCGGACAGATCACCACCTGCAGCCAGAAGCCCGTTGGGGTCGCGCATGGCCTTTTCCAGCGGTGGGAAATGCAAGGTATTGCGTTGTAACCAGGTCAGCATGGCATCCGGACTYACAGAAGGGGAGGGCAGTGGCGGGTTTTGGCCCGCCATAAAGTTTGCCTTCAAACGGTTGGAATGTCGTCGAGGTATTTTTCGGCGTCCAGTGCCGCCATGCAACCGGCCCCGGCAGACGTAACGGCCTGGCGATAAACGTGGTCGGCCACGTCACCGGCGGCAAAAACCCCGGCAATCGCCGTAGCGGTGGCATCGCCTTCGCTGCCACCCTTGACCAGTAGATACCCGTCGCGCATTTCCAGTTGGCCCGTAAACAGGTCGGTATTGGGCTTATGGCCGATGGCGATAAACACCCCGGCCAGCGGCAGCTCTTTGGTTTCACCCGTTTGGCTGTCCCGCAGACGGGCGCCGGTCACGCCGCGGGCATCGCCGAGCACTTCGTCCAGGTTCTGGTTCCAGTGCAGGCGGACATTGCCGTTGGCGGCTTTTTCGAAGAGTTTGTCCTGGAGGATCTTCTCCGAGCGCAGCTTGTCGCGCCGATGCACCAGGTGCACTTCCTTGGCGATGTTCGACAGGTACAAGGCTTCCTCGACCGCCGTATTACCGCCGCCGACCACCGCAACCACCTGATTGCGATAGAAAAATCCGTCACAGGTCGCACACGCTGATACCCCTTTGCCGGCAAACGTTTCCTCCGACGGCAGGCCCAGGTATTGCGCGGAGGCGCCGGTGGCAATGATCAAGGCGTCGCAGGTGTAGGTGCCGCCATCGCCGATCAATTCGAACGGCCGTTGTTGCAACTTGGCGGTGTGGATGTGGTCGTAAACGATCTCGGTGGCAAAGCGTTCGGCGTGTTTTTGCATGCGGTCCATCAGGACTGGTCCGGTCAGGCCTTCGACGTCGCCTGGCCAGTTATCCACTTCGACGGTGGTGGTGAGCTGGCCACCTGCCTGTATGCCGGTAATGACAACGGGCTTGAGGTTGGCGCGGGCGGCATAAACGGCCGCGCTGTAACCCGCAGGGCCGGAGCCCAGGATAATCAGGCGTGAATGCTTCGCTTCGCTCATAAAAACACCTCATAAGCCTTTGTCACCAAAGAGAATGCATGCTCAAATTGAACAGCATGTCATGTGCTGTTGACTATGCTACACCCAAGGGTCTCAAGCATGGCGTCGTGCGTACAAACCCGTACAATGCCCTGCGTGTTACATATATTCAGTGCGCGCCGTGTTTATAAAAACCGGGGCGCAGTGTTAAAAGTAGTCCCGGTTACGCGTGTTAACTTTTTTACCTGCCTGGATTGGGTAGTTTTTCGGCAGTTTTTATAGACATTCACCAGATGGACGCGCCATTGGCGCAGGAAAAGAAGCGTTTTGAAGAAATCCACCGCAGCACCTAAACCAGCCGTCGTTCCGCTCTGGCGTCAGCACTTGCACTACCGACTCAAGGAAGGTGCGCTGATCGCCATCGGTGCCTTGTGCCTGTTCCTGATGATGGCCTTGTTGACCTATGGCAAGGATGATCCGGGCTGGAGTCATAACAGCAAGATCGACGACGTGCAGAACTTCGGCGGGCCAGCGGGCTCCTACAGCGCCGATATCCTGTTCATGGTGCTGGGTTACTTCGCCTACATCTTCCCGTTGCTGTTGGCCGTCAAGGCGTACCAGATCTTCCGCCAGCGTCACGAACCGTGGCAGTGGAGCGGTTGGCTGTTCTCCTGGCGCCTGATCGGCCTGGTGTTCCTGGTGCTGTCGGGCGCCGCTCTGGCCCATATCCATTTCCATGCCGCGACCGGTCTGCCGGCCGGTGCGGGCGGTGCGCTGGGCGAAAGCCTTGGCGACCTGGCCAGGAACGCCTTGAATATCCAGGGCAGCACACTGTTGTTCATTGCGTTGTTCCTGTTCGGCCTGACTGTGTTTACCGACCTGTCGTGGTTCAAGGTGATGGACATCACTGGCAAGATTACCCTCGACCTGTTCGAACTGTTCCAGGGTGCGGCCAATCGCTGGTGGGCGGCCCGTACCGAGCGCAAACGACTGGTTRCCCAGTTGCGTGAAGTCGACGACCGTATGGATGAAGTGGTCGCGCCGACCGTCACCGACAAGCGCGAGCAGGCGAAGGTCAAGGAGCGGCTGATCGAGCGTGAGCAAGCCCTGAGCAAACACATGTCCGAGYGCGAGAAACAGGTGCCGCCGGTGATTGCGCCCGCGCCGCCAAAGCCCGCCGCACCGAGCAAGCGCGTCGAGAAAGAGAAGCAGACGCCGTTGTTCGTCGACAGCGCCGTGGAAGGCACCTTGCCACCAATCTCGATTCTCGATCCCGCGGAAAAGAAACAGCTCAATTACTCGCCTGAATCCCTGGCGGCGGTCGGCCACCTGCTGGAAATCAAGCTCAAGGAATTCGGCGTTGAAGTCACGGTGGATTCGATTCACCCGGGTCCGGTGATCACCCGTTACGAAATCCAGCCGGCGGCCGGTGTCAAGGTCAGCCGCATCTCCAACCTGGCCAAAGACCTGGCCCGTTCCCTGGCCGTGACCAGCGTGCGCGTGGTGGAAGTGATTCCGGGCAAGACCACCGTCGGTATCGAGATTCCCAACGAAGACCGGCAGATCGTGCGTTTCTCCGAGGTGTTGTCGACCCCCGAATACGACAACTTCAAATCCCCGGTCACCCTGGCCCTGGGTCACGACATCGGCGGCAAGCCGGTCATCACCGACCTTGCGAAAATGCCGCACCTGCTGGTGGCCGGTACCACCGGTTCCGGTAAGTCGGTGGGGGTGAACGCGATGATCCTGTCGATCCTGTTCAAATCCGGCCCGGAAGACGCCAAGCTGATCATGATCGACCCGAAAATGTTGGAACTGTCGATCTATGAAGGCATTCCGCACCTGCTGTGCCCGGTGGTCACCGACATGAAGGACGCCGCCAACGCCCTGCGCTGGAGCGTTGCCGAGATGGAGCGACGCTACAAGCTGATGGCCAAGATGGGCGTGCGAAACCTGTCTGGCTTCAACGCCAAGGTCAAGGAAGCCCAGGACGCCGGCGAGCCGTTGAGCGATCCGCTGTACAAGCGCGAAAGCATTCACGACGAAGCGCCGCTCCTGCAAAAGCTGCCGACCATCGTGGTGGTGGTCGACGAATTCGCCGACATGATGATGATCGTCGGCAAAAAGGTTGAAGAACTGATCGCCCGTATCGCCCAGAAGGCGCGGGCGGCCGGTATCCACCTGATTCTTGCGACCCAGCGTCCGTCGGTAGACGTGATCACCGGTCTGATCAAGGCCAACATCCCGACCCGTATGGCGTTCCAGGTATCGAGCAAGATCGATTCGCGGACCATCATCGACCAGGGCGGTGCCGAACAACTGCTCGGTCACGGTGACATGCTCTACATGCCGCCGGGCACCAGCCTGCCGATTCGTGTTCACGGTGCTTTCGTGTCCGACGATGAGGTTCACCGCGTGGTGGAAGCCTGGAAACTGCGTGGCGCGCCGGAATACAACGACGACATTCTCAATGGCGTCGAAGAGGCGGGTAGCGGCTTCGAAGGCAGCAGCGGTGGCGGCGACGGTGACGATCCTGAGGCCGACGCGCTGTACGACGAAGCCGTGCAGTTCGTGCTGGAAAGCCGTCGTGCCTCCATTTCCGCGGTTCAGCGCAAGCTGAAGATCGGCTACAACCGCGCCGCGCGCATGATCGAAGCCATGGAAATGGCCGGGGTCGTGACGTCCATGAACACCAACGGTTCGCGTGAAGTCCTGGCCCCGGGCCCGGTGCGCGACTGACCCGAGCATGAAAGGGGTGGCGCCCATTGGCGTCGCCCGCACTCCCACGAATGTTATGAGGACTCCCATGCGTCTGATCCGCATGTTGTTGCTGCCGGTACTGGCTTTGACCACGCTCCAGGCTAACGCCGATGACAAGGACGTGGCGCGCCTGACCCAATTGCTGGAAAAATCCAAGACGCTGACGGCCAACTTTTCGCAGTTGACCCTCGACGGCAGCGGCACCCAGTTGCAGGAAACCACCGGCGACATGACGCTGCAGCGCCCGGGCCTGTTCTACTGGCACACTAATGCGCCGGCCGAGCAGACCATGGTATCCGACGGCAAGAAAGTCACTCTGTGGGATCCGGATCTGGAGCAGGCGACGATCAAGAAGCTGGACGAGCGTCTGACCCAGACCCCGGCTCTGCTGTTGTCCGGTGACGTGTCGAAGATCAGCCAGAGTTTCGACATCACCGCGAAAGAGGCGGGTGGCGTGATCGACTTCACCTTGAAGCCGAAAACCAAGGACACTCTGTTCGACAACCTGCGTCTGTCGTTCCGCAACGGTCTGCTCAACGACATGCAACTGATCGACAGCGTCGGCCAACGCACCAACATCCTGTTCACCGGGGTGAAGGCCAACGAAGCAGTGCCAGCGTCCAAGTTCAAGTTTGACATCCCCAAGGGTGCCGATGTAATTCAGGAATAAAGTGCAGAACCTCTGTAGGAGCGAGCTTGGTCCGGGCGGCGTTCCGACGATAAACCCGAGCACGCCGCGGGGTGTCAGGCTTACAGCGTTATCGTTGGCGACCATCGCGAGCGAGCTCGCTCCTACAGAATCGGCGCCAGACCCAGTGAGGTTTCATAGTTAGTGATGGACCTGTTTCGCAGCACCCCGATCGCCCAGCCCTTGGCCGCCCGCCTGCGCGCGGCCAATCTGGACGAGTACGTCGGTCAGGAACACGTGCTCGCTCGCGGCAAGCCCTTGCGCGAAGCGCTGGAGCAGGGTGCCCTGCATTCGATGATTTTCTGGGGGCCGCCGGGTGTGGGCAAAACCACCCTGGCGCGATTGCTCGCGGAAGTCTCGGATGCGCACTTCGAAACGGTCTCGGCGGTGCTGGCCGGGGTCAAGGAGATCCGTCAGGCGGTGGAAATCGCCAAACAGCAGGCCGGGCAATACGGCAAGCGCACCATCCTGTTCGTCGATGAAGTGCATCGCTTCAACAAGTCGCAGCAGGACGCGTTCCTGCCTTATGTCGAAGACGGCACGCTGATTTTCATCGGCGCAACCACCGAAAACCCCTCGTTCGAACTCAACAACGCCTTGCTGTCCCGGGCCCGCGTCTACGTGCTCAAAAGCCTCGACGAAGCGGCCCTGCGCAAGCTGGTGCACCGCGCATTGACCGAAGAGCGTGGCCTGGGCAAACGCAACTTGACCCTCAGCGATGAAGGGTTCCAGATGCTGCTGTCGGCCGCCGATGGGGATGGCCGGCGTTTGCTCAACTTGCTGGAAAACGCCTCGGACCTCGCCGAAGACAACGGCGAAATGGGTGTCGACCTGCTGCAAAGCCTGCTCGGCGATACCCGCCGGCGGTTCGACAAGGGCGGCGAAGCGTTCTACGACCAGATATCCGCGTTGCACAAGTCGGTGCGCGGTTCCAACCCCGACGGCGCGCTGTACTGGTTTGCGCGGATGATCGACGGCGGTTGCGACCCCTTGTACCTGGCCCGGCGCGTGGTGCGCATGGCCAGCGAAGACATCGGCAATGCCGACCCGCGCGCCCTGAGCCTGTGCCTGGCGGCCTGGGAAGTGCAGGAACGCCTCGGCAGCCCCGAAGGCGAACTGGCGGTGGCCCAGGCCATCACCTATCTGGCCTGCGCGCCAAAAAGCAACGCGGTGTACATGGGCTTCAAGACCGCACTGCGCGCCGCCGCCGAGCACGGCTCGCTGGAAGTGCCGCTGCACCTGCGCAACGCGCCGACCAAGCTTATGAAGCAATTGGGCTACGGCGATGAATATCGCTATGCCCACGATGAGCCGGACGCCTACGCCGCCGGAGAAGACTATTTCCCGGAGGAACTCGATCCGATCCCGTTCTATCAGCCCGTGCCCCGTGGCCTGGAATTGAAGATCGGCGAAAAGCTTAATCACCTGGCGAAACTCGACCGTTCAAGCCCCCGGCAGCGGAGAAAATAGTGTTTCCAGCGATCGTTGCGGTTTCCGTCGGCGGGATGGCCGGCACTCTGTTGCGTTTTGCCGCGGGCAATTGGATCAACGCGAATTGGCCACGGCACTTCTATACCGCGACGCTGGCCGTTAATATCGTGGGCTGTTTGCTGATCGGTGTTCTATACGGTCTGTTTTTGATACGCCCGGAGGTGTCTTTTGAAATTCGCGCCGGGTTGATCGTTGGCTTCCTCGGGGGGCTGACGACTTTTTCATCCTTTTCACTGGATACGGTGCGCCTGCTGGAAAGCGGGCAGGTGCCGCTGGCCCTGGGCTATGCGGCGCTCAGCGTATTCGGCGGGCTACTTGCCACCTGGGCCGGCCTGTCCTTGACCAAACTTTGATAAACGAGAAACCGACATGCTCGATTCCAAACTGTTACGTAGCCACCTTCAGGACGTAGCGGACCGCCTGGCATCCCGTGGCTATGCCCTGGACGTCGCGCGCATCGAAGCGCTGGAAGAACAGCGCAAGACCGTCCAGACCCGCACCGAAGCACTGCAGGCTGAACGTAACGCGCGCTCCAAATCCATCGGTCAGGCCAAGCAGCGCGGCGAAGACATCGCGCCGCTGATGGCGGACGTCGAGCGCATGGCGGGCGAATTGAGTACCGGTAAAGTCGAACTGGACGCGATCCAGACCGAGCTGGACTCGATCCTGCTGGGCATCCCCAACCTGCCGCACGAATCGGTACCGGTCGGCGAAGACGAAGACGGCAACGTCGAAGTGCGCCGCTGGGGAACCCCGACGGCCTTCGATTTCCCGGTTCAGGACCACGTGGCCCTGGGCGAGAAGTTCGGCTGGCTGGACTTCGAAACCGCTGCCAAACTGTCCGGCGCCCGTTTCGCCCTGCTGCGCGGCCCTATTGCCCGTCTGCACCGCGCCCTCGCGCAGTTCATGATCAACCTGCACGTCACCGAGCACGGCTACGAAGAGGCCTACACGCCTTATCTGGTCCAGGCCCCGGCGCTGCAAGGCACCGGCCAACTGCCGAAGTTCGAAGAAGACCTGTTCAAGATCGCGCGCGAAGGCGAAGCTGACCTGTACCTGATCCCGACCGCCGAAGTGTCGCTGACCAACATCGTCGCCGKCGAAATCGTCGATTCGAAACTGCTGCCGATCAAGTTCGTTGCCCACACCCCGTGCTTTCGCAGTGAAGCCGGCGCGTCGGGTCGCGATACMCGCGGYATGATSCGCCAGCAYCAGTTCGACAAGGTCGAGATGGTGCAGATCGTCGAGCCGGCGAAGTCGATGGAAGCGCTGGAAGGCTTGACCGCCAACGCCGAGAAAGTCCTGCAACTGCTGGAACTGCCTTACCGCACCTTGGCGTTGTGCACCGGCGACATGGGCTTCAGCGCGGTCAAGACCTACGACCYGGAAGTGTGGATCCCGAGCCAGGACAAATACCGCGAAATCTCGTCGTGCTCCAACTGCGGCGACTTCCAGGCCCGTCGCATGCAAGCGCGTTTCCGCAACCCGGAAACCGGCAAGCCGGAACTGGTGCACACCCTGAATGGCTCCGGTCTTGCTGTCGGCCGTACCCTGGTGGCGGTGCTCGAGAACTATCAGCAGGCCGACGGTTCGATCCGTGTGCCTGAAGTCCTCAAGCCGTACATGGGTGGCCTCGAGGTTATCGGCTAAATGAACTATCTGCCGCTGTTTCACAACCTTCGCGGCAGTCGTGTGTTGGTCGTCGGCGGGGGGGAGATTGCCTTGCGCAAATCCCGCCTGCTGGCCGATGCCGGTGCGCTGCTGCGGGTGGTTGCACCTGAAATCGAAGCACAACTGCGCGAGCTGGTTGCCGGCAGCGGTGGCGAGTGCCTGCTACGTGGCTACGCCGAAACGGACCTGGACGGATGCGGGCTGATCATTGCCGCCACCGACGACGAAACGCTGAACGCACAAGTTTCCGCCGATGCCCATCGGCGTTGCGTGCCGGTCAACGTGGTGGACGCGCCAGCCCTGTGCAGCGTGATCTTCCCGGCGATCGTCGACCGTTCTCCGTTGATCATTGCAGTGTCCAGCGGCGGCGATGCGCCGGTGCTGGCACGTTTGATCCGCGCCAAGATCGAAACCTGGATTCCTTCCACCTACGGTCACCTGGCCGGTTTGGCGGCGCGATTCCGTCATCAGGTCAAAGGCCTGTTTCCGGATGTGCAGCAGCGTCGGGCGTTCTGGGAAGATGTTTTCCAGGGGCCGATTGCCGATCGGCAACTGGCCGGGCAGGGCGGTGAAGCCGAGCGGTTGCTCCAGGCGAAAATCGATGGCGAAGCGCCAGTGGCGACCGGTGAGGTCTATCTGGTGGGCGCAGGGCCAGGTGACCCCGACCTGCTGACGTTCAAGGCATTGCGTCTGATGCAGCAAGCCGATGTGGTGCTGTACGACCGTTTGGTGGCACCGGCAATTCTCGAACTGTGCCGTCGCGACGCCGAACGGGTTTACGTCGGCAAGCGCCGAGCCGATCACGCGGTGCCGCAGGATCAGATCAACCAGCAATTGGTGGACCTGGCCAAGCAAGGCAAGCGTGTGGTGCGATTGAAGGGCGGCGATCCGTTCATCTTCGGTCGTGGTGGTGAAGAGATCGAAGAACTGGCGGCCCAAGGCATCCCGTTCCAGGTCGTGCCGGGGATCACGGCGGCCAGTGGTTGCGCGGCTTATGCCGGGATTCCGCTGACTCACCGCGATTATGCGCAGTCGGTGCGATTCATCACCGGCCACCTCAAGGACGGTTCCAGCGATTTGCCATGGGCCGATCTGGTCGCGCCGGCGCAAACCCTGGTGTTCTACATGGGCCTGGTGGGCTTGCCGATCATCTGCGAGCAGTTGATCAAACATGGTCGCGCCGCCGATACCCCGGCGGCACTGATCCAGCAGGGCACCACGGTCAATCAGCGCGTCTTCACCGGCACCCTGGCCGATTTGCCACGACTGGTGGCGGAGCATGAAGTACATGCGCCGACATTGGTGATCGTGGGTGAAGTGGTGCAACTGCGCGAGAAACTGGCGTGGTTTGAAGGGGCTCAGGGACAGGTCTAGGCACCGAGTCGCTCCCATCGCGAGCAGGCTCACTCCTACATCGGATTTGCGGCGTTCAAAAATCCCCTGTAGGAGYGAGCCTGCTCGCGATGAGGCCCTAAAAGACAATAAAATTTTTAGATCAAACTCAGGCCTTGCGCCAAACCCCTTTCCCGCTAAACCGCTCCCGATCATGGGCCGCGGTGAAGTCCTGTGCCGGCCCTTTCGGCACCACACCCGTCGGGTTGATGGTGCGGTGGCTGGCGTAGTAGTGGTTCTTGATATGGGTGAAGTCCACCGTCTCGGCAATCCCCGGCCACTGGTAAATTTCCCGCAGCCAGTTCGACAGGTTCGGATAATCGGCAATCCGCCGCAGGTTGCACTTGAAGTGCCCGTAGTACACCGCATCGAAGCGAATCAGCGTGGTGAACAGGCGGATGTCCGCTTCGGTCAGGTATTCGCCAGCCAGGTAACGGTTGGCACCCAGCAGCAGCTCCAGCCGATCCAGCTCGGCAAACACATCATCGAAGGCTTCTTCATAAGCCTGTTGCGAGGTGGCAAACCCGGCGCGGTACACGCCATTGTTCACCGCCGGATAAATCCGCTCGTTCAGCGCATCGATCTCTCCGCGCAGCGGCGCCGGGTAGAAGTCCAGGTCGTTACCGGTCAGATCGTCGAAGGCGCCATTGAACATGCGGATGATTTCCGATGATTCATTGTTGACGATGCGATTCTGTTGTTTGTCCCACAGCACCGGTACGGTGACGCGGCCGGTGTAGTCGGCGGTGTCGGCGGTGTAGCGCTGGTGCATGAAGTCGAAGCGATCGAGCTTGTCGCCGGTCGAACCCAGGTGCTGGTCGAAGGTCCAGCCGTTTTCCAGCATCAACCAACTGACCACCGAAACGTCGATCAGGTTTTCGAGGCCTTTGAGTTTGCGCAGGATCAGCGTGCGATGGGCCCACGGACAGGCCAGGGACACGTACAGGTGATAGCGCCCAGGCTCGGCCGCAAAACCGCCGACGCCGGTCGGTCCGGGCTTGCCGTCAGCGGTCAACCAGTTGCGTCGCTGCGCCTGTTCACGCTGGAACGCGCCGTCCTTGCTGCTTTCGTACCATTTGTCCTGCCAGCGGCCATCAACTAACAAACCCATGTTCGAGACTCCCGAAACCCATAATCGATGGAGTTGAGTCTATTCCGATGAGTTCGAACAAAAAGCGCAAAGATCGGGCGCGAATGATCGATTAAATTGATTTGTCCCGCGCAGCCCAGTATTTTTCAGCGGTTTCGAAGGCCTGGTCGCGGGTCTGTCCGAGGCCACGCAGGGCCAGGGCCATGGTCGAGATCAGGGCCATTTGCGGGTAGCTGTCGACCACATCGCCACGCCAGACTGCTTTCAAATGTTCAGGTTCAAGCGAAGCAGGTTTGACGTGACGTTGCGCCGACAACTGCGGCCATTCCTCGTCCCAGCTAACGCCGCCGGTGGTGCCGTACAGGTGACTGTCGGCGTCYGGGTTGATCTCGATTTCGCCGCCATCGCCCTTGATCACGATGGCGGTGTCACCCAGCAGGCCGCTGGCATCGCGATGCACCGCCTGATAACCCGGGTGGAAAATGCTTTGCAGACCGCAACGGGCGCCCAGCGGATTGAGAATCCGCGCCAGGGAGTGGATCGGCGAGCGCAGGCCCAGGGTGTTGCGCAGGTCGATCATCCGTTGCAACTGTGGCGCCCAGTCCATCAAAGGCATGAACGCCAGGCCGCCGTTGTCCAGTGCCGAGCCGACTTGCTGCCAGTTGCGGCACAGCGGGATGTTCAATTCGCCCAGCAGTTGCTCGCTGTACAGCCGACYGGCCGTGTGGGCGCCGCCGCCGTGCATGAAAATCCGCACGCCGTTTTGTGCCAGGCACTTGGCTGCCAACAGATACCACGGCAAGTGCCGCTTCTTGCCGGCGTAGGTCGGCCAGTCCAGATCCACCGCCAGTGCCGGAGGATTCAGGCGTTCGCGCAAGGCTTCGGTGAAGCCTGCCATCTCCTCGAAGCTTTCTTCCTTGTGCCGCAACAGCATCAGGAATGCGCCGAGTTGGGTTTCCTCGATCTTTTCATCGAGCACCATGCCCATGGCCTCGCGGGCCTCGACCCGGGTCAGGTCACGGGCGCCGCGTTTGCCTTTGCCAAGGATCCGCACGAATTGGGCGAACGGATGCTCGGCGGGTGTTTCGAGGGTCAGTGCTGGGTAATCAGTCATAAGCAATTCGTCGGTTTGGGCAGGCCCGCCAGTTTCGCGGCGAGTTTGGCGGGAGTGCCTTTGAACAGTCGGTTCAGGTGCAGGCTGTTGCCTTTTTCCGGGCCGAGTTTCAGGGCGGTGTACTTGATCAGCGGACGGGTGGCCGGTGACAGCTGGAATTCGGTGTAGAAACTGCGCAGCAGCTCGAGGACTTCCCAGTGTTCGGGCGTCAACTCGATGTCTTCGGCAGCCGCCAGGGCACTGGCCACGTCGGCGGACCAGTCACTCAGTTCGACCAGGAAACCATCCTTGTCCAGCTCGATGGCGCGGGCGCCGACCGTCAATGCATTCATAGCCAACTGTTGACCTTGTCGTAGTGAATCGACAGTTCGACGAAGGCCGGGTAATCGATGGCCTTGGCCCATTCTGGAACCGCAAGCGCACGGGCCTGGGCATCTTCAGCCAGGACGAACAGCTTCAGGCCGCGTGCGCTGAGCACCGTGAAGGGCGCGGTGCCTGGCTGCAACGCATAGGCGGCATCACCGGACAACAGCAACCCGTCGTTGGCGCCGATTACGCGCAGGCAACTGGTCAGGCGTTCGTCGCCGAACGGGGAATGAGACAACACATGCAAAGTCGACATCAGAGGGTGATCACCTGGTCGTAACGGTCAATGAGGGCGGTGATTTCAGGGGCGGCCAACACTTGGGCTTCTTCCAGCGACAGGCCGCTGGGGTCCAGGCCGCGCTGGGTGATGCTGTCGCCGCAGGCGAACAGTTCCTCGACACCGAACATCGGCAGGGCTTGCAGATTGGCGCTCAGGTCTTTCAGTTGCAAGGCCTTGGCGTCCTGACTGGCGACGAGCTGGAACACGCCGTCATCGAGAAACAACAGGCCGATCGGCAGGTCGAAGGCGCCCCCGGCCAGCACGATATCCAGCGCTTCGCGCGCGCCAGGGCCGGACCATGGCGACTGGCGGCTGATGATCAACAAGGATTTGGCCATGTCATGCGCCTCCGAAACAGATCAGGCGGTCGGCATCCTGCGCGGCGTCATGCAATTGGCCGAGGCCCGACAATTCCCACGGCGCACCGACGGCAACAGCCTCGCGCTGATAGCGTCTGGCTTCTTCATCGTTCAACACGCCACGACGCAGCGCGGCGGCGATGCACACCACACCATCGAGTTGATGGTCGCTGACAAAGGTGCGCCATTGCCTGGGCAAGTCCAGTTCATCCTGGGGCGTGACCACGCTGGCAGACGCGTTGTAGACGCCGTCCTGGTAGAAAAACAGCCGGACAATCTCATGCCCGCCGGCCAGCGCCGCTTGGGCGAACAGCAAGGCGCGGCGCGAGGAGGGCGCATGGGCGGCGGAAAACACGGCGATGGCGAATTTCATGACGGACTCGATCAGCGAAACTGCGGCCATGATAAAGCTTTATCGGCGGGGCGGCGAAGGGCTTTGCCGCGAAGGTAGCCTGCCATATACACGCAAGCCCTCTGTAGGAGCTGCCGCAGGCTGCGATC
>NZ_JBFUIC010000118.1:0-14792 GCF_056402075.1 Pseudomonas sp. P4_C3 | reverse complement strand
GTTCAACGACGCGGACAAGGCCAGGGCCAGTACGTCGCGGGTCTGGGCCGGGTCGATGACACCGTCGTCCCACAGGCGTGCGCTGGAATAGTAGGGGTGACCCTGTTCTTCGTACTGGTCGAGGATCGGTTGCTTGATCTCGGCTTCCTGCTCGGCGCTGAAACCATGGCCGCTGCGTTCGGCCTGCTCGCGCTTGACCTGCACCAGCACGCCGGCCGCCTGTTCGGCGCCCATCACGCCAATACGCGCATTCGGCCACATCCACAAAAAGCGCGGATCGTAGGCGCGACCGCACATGCCGTAGTTACCGRCACCGAAGCTGCCGCCGATGATCACCGTGAATTTCGGCACCTTGGCGCAAGCCACCGCCGTCACCAGTTTCGCGCCGTGCTTGGCGATGCCGCCAGCTTCGTACTTCTGGCCGACCATGAAACCGGTGATGTTTTGCAGGAACAGCAGCGGGATGCCGCGCTGGCACGCCAGTTCGATGAAGTGCGCGCCTTTCTGCGCCGCTTCAGCGAAGAGAATGCCGTTGTTGGCGAGGATCGCGATCGGGTAACCGTGCAGGTAGGCAAAACCGCAGACCAGCGTGGTCCCGAACAGCGCCTTGAACTCGTCGAACACCGAACCATCCACCAGCCGCGCAATCACTTCGCGCACGTCAAACGGTTGCTTGGCGTCGGCCGGGACCACGCCGTACAACTCGTCACTGCTGTAGAGCGGGGCGATCGGAGTGCGTTGCTGAACCTCACCTTGCTTGCGCCAGTTGAGGTTGGCGACGCTGCGTCGGGCCAGCGCGAGTGCGTGCTCATCGCTCTCGGCGTAATGGTCGGCCACCCCGGAAATCTTGCAGTGCACATCGGCCCCGCCAAGGTCCTCGGCACTGACCACTTCACCGGTCGCGGCTTTCACCAGCGGCGGGCCGGCGAGGAAGATCGTCGCTTGTTCGCGGACCATGATCGCTTCGTCGGCCATCGCCGGTACATAGGCGCCACCAGCGGTGCAGGACCCCATGACCACGGCAATCTGCGGAATGCCCATGGCGCTCATGTTGGCCTGATTGAAGAAGATCCGCCCGAAGTGCTCGCGGTCCGGGAACACTTCATCCTGGCGCGGCAGGTTGGCACCGCCCGAATCCACCAGGTAGATACACGGCAGGCGATTTTGCTGAGCGATGGTTTGCGCGCGCAGGTGTTTTTTCACCGTCAGCGGGTAGTACGAGCCGCCTTTCACGGTGGCATCGTTGGCGACGATCATGCATTCGACGCCCTCCACACGGCCGATCCCGGCAATCACGCCAGCGGCGGGGACGTCTTCGCCATACACCTCGTACGCCGCCAGTTGGCTGATTTCGAGGAACGGCGAACCCGGATCGAGCAAGCGGTTGATGCGCTCACGGGGCAGCAGTTTGCCCCGCGAGGTGTGGCGTTCTTGCGCCTTCGGGCCACCACCTTGCGCCACTTGGGCGAGCAGGGTGTGCAACGCGTCGACCTGTTTGAGCATCGCCGCGCTGTTGGTGGCGAACTCCGCTGAACGGGGGTTGAGCTGGGTATGCAGGGTAGCCATGGGCAGCTCCGTTTAGCGGGTTTCGTTGAACAGTTCGCGACCGATCAGCATGCGTCGGATCTCACTGGTGCCGGCACCGATTTCGTACAGCTTGGCATCACGCAGCAGACGACCGGCCGGGAATTCGTTGATGTAGCCGTTGCCACCGAGAATCTGGATCGCGTCGAGGGCCATTTGTGTGGCGCGTTCGGCGCTGTACAGGATTACCCCGGCGGCGTCCTTGCGCGTGGTTTCGCCGCGCTCGCAGGCCTGGGCCACGGCGTACAGATAGGCGCGGCTGGCGTTGAGTTGGGTGTACATGTCAGCGACCTTGCCCTGGATCAGCTGGAATTCGCCGATGCTTTGGCCGAACTGCTTGCGGTCGTGGATGTACGGCACGATCAGGTCCATGCACGCCTGCATGATCCCGGTCGGGCCGCCGGAGAGCACGACGCGCTCATAGTCGAGGCCGCTCATCAGTACCTTCACGCCGCCGTTGAGTACGCCGAGGATGTTTTCTTCAGGCACTTCGACGTCATCGAAAAACAGTTCGCAGGTGTTCGAACCGCGCATGCCGAGCTTGTCGAACTTGTTGCTGCGGCTGAAGCCCTTCCAGTCGCGCTCGACGATGAAGGCGGTGATGCCGTGGGGGCCCTTTTCCAGGTCGGTCTTGGCGTAGATCACGTAAGTGTTGGCGTCCGGACCGTTGGTGATCCAGGTCTTGCTGCCGTTGAGCACGTAGTGATCGCCGCGCTTGTCGGCGCGCAGTTTCATCGACACCACGTCGGAACCGGCGTTCGGCTCGCTCATGGCCAGCGCGCCGATGTGCTCGCCGCTGATCAGCTTGGGCAGGTATTTGGCTTTCTGTTCGTGGTTGCCGTTGCGGTTGATCTGGTTGACGCAGAGGTTGGAGTGGGCGCCGTAGGACAACGCCACCGAGGCCGAGCCACGGCTGATTTCTTCCATGGCCACCACGTGGGCCAGGTAACCCAGGCCGGCACCGCCGTACTCTTCCGGCACGGTAATGCCCAGCAGGCCCATGTCGCCGAACTTGCGCCACAGGTCGGCGGGGAACAGGTTGTCGATGTCGATCTGAGCGGCGCGCGGGGCGATCTCCTTGGCGACGAAGGACTGGACCTGATCGCGCAGCATGTCGATGGTTTCACCGAGGGCAAAGTTCAGGGATGGATAGCTCATGGGTCACCTTTTGGCTTTTTTGTCGGTTGGTGAGACTGTCAATGGGTTCTCACCTTTACGTTAACGTAAGCCTGTGACGAGTGGCTGTCAATCACCCTTTACGTTAACGTCAACTTGGGTGATTCTGTAGGAGCGAGCTTGCTCGCGAAGGACGTCAACGATAACGCGTGTTGTCTGGATAAACGCGGCGCCCTGACGTTCTTCGCRAGCAAGCTCGCTCCTACAAAATAAAGACAATAGGGGTCGTCATGGATCAACCCAGTGCAAGCCCGCAACGCAGTTACACCCGTGGTTCACAGGACAAAGCCTTGCTGGCGATGACCATCGGCCAGGCGTTCGATAACACCGTCGCGCAATACCCGGACGGGGAGGCGCTGGTGGTGCGCCATCAACAGCTGCGTTTGAGCTGGCGGCAATTGGCCGAGGTCGCGGACCTGCACGCCAGAGCGTTGCTGGCGTTGGGGCTGCAGACGGGTGACCGCCTCGGCATCTGGGCGCCGAACTGTGCGCAATGGTGCATCAGCCAGATTGCCACGGCGAAAATCGGCGTGATCCTGGTCAATATCAATCCTGCGTATCGCAGTTCCGAACTCGAATACGTACTCAAGCAATCCGGTTGCCAATGGCTGGTGTGTGCCGGGGCCTTCAAGACCTCGAACTATCACGCGATGCTGCAAGGCCTGGTGCCGGAGCTGGCCGGGCAGTCCATCGGCAAGTTGCAGAGTGAGCGGTTGCCGGAGTTGCGTGGCGTCATCAGCCTGGATGCGCAGCCGCCGAGCGGTTTCCTGCCGTGGTCGCAATTGGCCGGTCTGGCGGGCAGCGTGACGGTCGAGCAACTGCATGAGCGCCAGGACAGCCTGCATTTCGATCAACCGGTGAATATCCAGTACACCTCCGGCACCACCGGTTTCCCCAAGGGCGCGACCCTCAGTCACTACAACATTCTCAACAACGGCTACATGGTCGGTGAAAGCCTGGGCCTGACGGCGGCCGATCGGCTGGTGATCCCGGTGCCGCTGTATCACTGCTTCGGCATGGTCATGGGCAACCTCGGTTGCATCACCCATGGCAGCACGATGATTTACCCGAACGACGCGTTCGATCCATTGCTGACCCTCAGTACCGTGGCCGACGAAAAAGCCACGGCGCTGTACGGCGTGCCGACCATGTTCATCGCCATGCTCGATCAGCCTCAGCGTGCCAGGTTCGACCTGTCGAGCTTGCGCACCGGGATCATGGCGGGTGCAACCTGTCCTATCGAAGTGATGCGCCGGGTCATCAGCGAAATGCACATGAGCGAAGTGCAGATTGCCTACGGCATGACGGAAACCAGTCCGGTGTCATTGCAGACCGGTCCTTCAGATGACCTGGAGCTGCGCGTGACCACCGTCGGCCGCACTCAGCCACAACTCGAAAGCAAGATCATCGACGAAGCGGGCAACCTGGTGCCCCGTGGCACCATCGGTGAGCTGTGCACCCGCGGTTACAGCGTGATGCTCGGCTATTGGAACAACCCCGAAGGCACGGCGGAAGCCATCGATCAGGCGGGGTGGATGCACACCGGTGACCTGGCGAGCATGAACGACGAGGGTTACGTGTGCATTGCCGGGCGCAACAAGGACATGATCATCCGCGGTGGTGAGAATGTTTACCCGCGGGAGCTGGAAGAATTTTTCTTCACTCATCCGGCCGTTGCGGATGTTCAGGTGATCGGTATTCCTTGCTCGCGCTACGGCGAAGAGATCGTCGCCTGGATCAAGTTCCACCCCGGCCACAGCGCCACCGAGCAAGAACTGCAAGCCTGGTGCAAGGAGCGCATCGCGCACTTCAAGACGCCGCGCTACTTCAAGTTCGTCGAGGAGTTTCCGATGACCGTGACTGGCAAGATCCAGAAATTCCGGATGCGCGAGATCAGTATCGAGGWGTTGCGCGGGAACCAGGGCTGACCACAATCCCCTGTGGGAGCGAGCTTGCTCGCGATWGCGGAAGTACATTCAGAAGATCTGTCGACTGAMCCACCGCAATCGCGAGCAAGCTCGCTCCCACAGTGTCTTGCACAGTTTTCAGAATCGCAGACAGCACAAAGGGGAGCCGAAGCTCCCCTTTAATTTCGTTGCGCGTGCTCTTTTTTTATTATTGAGGGTCGGCCTGTTGTTGTTTTTGGCAACCGTTGCCCTTTACCGCTGTTTTTGGCGATCCCCATCCGGGATCAAGAGCAAACGTATTTTTTTGAGCGCTGATCTACTTTTTCGCTGAGCGATCCAACCAGTACGGGAGCTACCTGAAGGTAGTTTTATTATTCTCTGTCTGGTTGCGGGTAACTCCGAAAAGCACCCTGAAAAGCACATCTTCTCCAAAAAAATCTGTTAGCTGCGTCTCTGCCGTGTTGTTTTTGTTATGTCAGAGTCGTTACGTCTTGTTTTTATTAGGTTTGCCGCAATTTTTTTATTCTTGTTGTGCCATAGAGATAGCAGGAGCCATGCCAACTTTTTAAAAGCCTTTAAAATCAACGATTTGGAGAATTGTGAGGTTTTGCGCTTCAGGCAAAACCCCACATTTTGTTTCCGTGTTACTCGCTTGCGCCCACGTTTCAGACACAGCGGTAACACCCGGACACACTCAGCACACTCACTGTGCGCTGCGAGCCTTGGCCACGCGGGAACCGGTAGGGCGACCCAGTACGGTACAAATCTGTTGACCGGCAACCATCAAGGCGTCGAGGTCGATTCCGGTGTCGATGCCCAGGCCGTTGAGCAGGTAAACCACGTCTTCGGTCGCGACGTTACCGCTGGCGCCCTTGGCATAGGGGCAGCCGCCCAGACCGGCGATGGAGCTGTCGAACACCGAGATGCCTTCCAGCAGGCTGGCATAGATGTTGGCCACGGCCTGACCGTAGGTGTCGTGGAAGTGCCCGGCGAGTTTTTCCCGGGGCACATCCTTTGCTACCACTTCAAACATCTTGCGGGTTGCGCCAGCGGTGCCGGTGCCGATGGTGTCCCCCAGCGAGACCTCATAGCAGCCCATGGCATACAGTTCACGTGCGACCACGGCGACTTGCTCCGGGGCGACGTTACCTTCATAGGGGCAGCCCAGCACACAGGACACATACCCGCGCACGGTAATTCCGTGTTGTCTGGCGGCGTCCATGATCGGCGCGAAACGCTCCAGGCTTTCGCTGATCGAGCAATTGATGTTGCGTTGGGAAAACGCCTCTGAAGCCGCCGCGAACACGGCCACTTCCTTGACCCCGGCGGCGAGGGCATCTTCGAAACCGCGCAAGTTGGGAGTGAGTGCGCCGTAGACCACACCCGGTTTGCGCTGGATCTGCGCGAAGACTTCGGCGGAGCCGGCCATCTGCGGTACCCACTTGGGCGACACAAAACTGCCGACTTCTATATAGCCAAGTCCGGCTGCGGTCAGTGCATCGACCAGTTGTACCTTGTCGGTAACACTGATGGGCCGGGCTTCGTTTTGCAGGCCGTCGCGTGGGCCGACTTCGACAAGGCGTACGTGGGTGGGGAGGGACATGGGGTTCGACCTGTGCTGATTGTCTGAATGCGCTGAGAACCCTGTGGGAGCGAGCTTGCTCGCGATAAGGGCATCACATTCAACATGTTTGGTGACTGACACTCCGCTATCGCGAGCAAGCTCGCTCCCACAGTGGATAGTGTGGATTTATTGAACTGACTCCTGGTTTTTGAGCGTCTGCTCCAAAGCCTGCACACAGCGCTCTTCGGCGGTATCGAGTTCCAGTTTCATCTGTTCGATGTCCAGCAACTGCTGTTCAAGCTGCTCACGGCGCTCGCTGATTTTCGCCAGCATGCTGTGCAACTGCTTGGTGTTACCGCTGGACGGGTCGTAGAGCTCGATCAGTTCGCGGCATTCAGCCAGCGAGAAACCGATGCGCTTGCCCCGCAGGATCAACTTCAGGCTGACCTTGTCGCGGGGTGAGTAAATACGTTCCTGGCCACGACGCTCAGGGCTGAGCAGGCCTTGCTCTTCATAAAAGCGAATGGCCCGGGTGGTGATGTCGAGCTCGCGGGCGAGATCGGAAATGCTGTAGGTCTGGCTGCTCATGGAAGCGCTCGCAAAAGGTCATGGCGCTAAGCTAATGGCAGGTTGACGTTTACGTCAAGGGAGAAAAGATCGCAGCCTGCGGCAGCTCCTACCCGGGATTTGTTTTCACCCTGTAGGAGCTGCCGCAGGCTGCGATCTTTTGATTTTTCTCAAACCGGTTGTTTATCCAGTTTTCTCTCCTGCGCCGTCACCTGCTGGCACAACTCGATCATCTGTTCGCGCATCCAGCGGTTCGCCGGGTCCTGGTCGGTGCTTTCGTGCCAGTAAAGGTGGGTTTCCACTGGCGGCACATCGTTGACCGGCAGATAAAAGGCGTGCAGGTCGTTACGCCGGGCGAAGCGTTCCGGCACGGTCATGACCATGTCCGTCTGTTGCAGCACTTGCGAAGCCATCAGGTAATGCTGGGAGCGCAGGGCGATCTTGCGCTGGATGCCCATCTTGCCCAACGCCAGGTCGACATAGCCGAGGCCGCTGCGGCGGCTGGAAATATGGATGTGGGTCAGGCCCAGGTAATCATCCAGGGTGAGTTTCTCCTTGCCCGCCAGCGGATGCCCCTTGCGCATGGCACACACGTAGCGGTCTTCCATCAATTTGACGTGGCGCACCTGCGGGTCGGTGTTGAGCGGAGCATCGACCGCGAAGTCGAGCCGACCGGCCGCCAGCTCCTTGGTGGTTTCACGGCGTTTGGACAGGAAGCTTTCGATGATCACCGTCGGCGCCAGGCGGCGCAGGCGCTGGAACAGCGGCGGCAGGATCACCGCTTCGGTGAGGTCGGTCATGCTGATGCGGTAGGTCTTGACCGCTTGCTGCGGGTTGAAAATGCGGCTTTCCTGCACCGATACGCGCAGTAGCGAGAGGGCGTTGCGCACCGGGCCGATGATGTTCTGCGCCATCGGCGTGGGCACCATGCCCTGGGCGGTGCGCACGAATAGCGGGTCGTTGAAGGTCTCGCGCAGACGCGCCAGCGCGTTCGACACCGCCGGTTGGGTGATGCCGACGATTTGCCCGGCGCGGGTCAGGTTGGCTTCGGTATAGATCGCGTCGAAGACGATGAAAAGGTTGAGATCGACCTTGCTCAGATTCATTACGCGGCTCTCTTATTGTGTGGGCGGACTGACCTTGAGGATCAGTCGATCATATATCGGTGATGAATGTTTATACACGCCGAGAATAGGCTAGGTAAATTATCAACGCTGTTCTAGCATCGATACATGACCTAAACAACCTCCCCCAAGAAGGTATCTTGCTCATGGATTTCGCTTATTCGCCCAAGGTTCAGGAACTGCGCGAGCGCGTGACTGCGTTCATGGACACCTACGTTTATCCCGCCGAAGCCGTGTTCGAGCGCCAGGTCGCCGAAGGCGATCGCTGGCAGCCGACCGCGATCATGGAAGAACTCAAACTCAAGGCCAAGGCCGAAGGCCTGTGGAATTTGTTTCTGCCTGAGTCCGAACTGGGTGCCGGCCTGACCAACCTCGAATACGCGCCGCTGGCGGAAATCATGGGCCGCTCGCTGCTGGGGCCAGAGCCGTTCAACTGCTCGGCACCGGACACCGGCAACATGGAAGTGCTGGTGCGTTACGCCAACGAAGAGCAGAAACAACGCTGGCTCGAACCATTGCTGCGCGGCGAGATCCGCTCGGCCTTCGCCATGACCGAACCGGATGTCGCATCCTCCGACGCCACCAACATGGCTGCCCGTGCGGTGCGCGATGGCGAAGAGTGGGTGATCAACGGCAAGAAATGGTGGACCTCGGGTGCTTGCGACCCGCGCTGCAAAATCCTGATTTTCATGGGGCTGAGCAATCCTGACGCGCCACGCCACGCCCAGCACTCGATGATCCTGGTGCCGGTGGATGCTCCCGGCGTGAAGATCGTGCGCCCGCTGCCGGTGTTCGGTTACGACGATGCACCTCATGGTCACGCCGAAGTGCATTTCGAAAACGTCCGGGTGCCGTACGAAAACGTCCTGTTGGGCGAAGGACGCGGCTTCGAAATTGCTCAAGGTCGCCTTGGCCCGGGCCGGATTCACCACTGCATGCGTTCGATCGGCATGGCCGAGCGCGCACTGGAACTGATGTGCAAGCGCTCGGTGAGCCGCACCGCATTCGGCAAACCCCTGGCGCGGCTGGGCGGTAACGTCGACAAGATCGCCGACTCRCGGATGGAAATCGACATGGCACGCCTGCTGACGTTGAAAGCGGCGTACATGATGGACACCGTCGGCAACAAAGTGGCCCGTAGCGAGATCGCGCAGATCAAGGTTGTCGCGCCAAACGTTGCGTTGCGAGTGATCGACCGGGCGATCCAGATTCATGGCGGGGCAGGGGTTTCCAACGATTTCCCGCTGGCCTACATGTACGCGATGCAGCGTACCCTGCGCCTGGCCGACGGCCCGGACGAAGTGCACCGAGCGGCGATCGGCAAGTTCGAAATCGGCAAGTATGTGCCGAAGGATATGATGCGTAGCGGGCATTAAGAAAAGTTAAAAGATCGCAGCCTTCGGCAGCTCCTACAGGATACGCGTACATCTGAAGGAGCTGCCGAAGGCTGCGATCTTTTCAGTACACCCAAACCTCAACCCGCCGATTCCTGATCCTTCCCTCATCGGCGTTATTGGCCGCCACTGGCATTTCGGCACCGAATCCACGAATCTCGCGAAACACCACGCCGCTCTTCACCAACTCCCGCCGTACCGCCATGGCCCGCAGTTTCGACAACAGATCGGCACGCGCCGGGTCGCTCTTGGCATCGCCAAACCCTACCAGCGTCACTTGCCCAGACATTTTGTCTTGCTGCTTTATATAGTCGAGCACTCGCGTCAGGTCTTGCCGCGCCTTGTTGTCCAGGCTGGCACTGCCTTCTTCGAAGCGAAAATTCACCGACAATCGCTGGGCATGCCGACTCAGCGCCTGATACCCCTCGGGCATCAACGCATTGGGGGTGACGGCCATGGCCTGGACGGTTTGTGCAATAAAACCGTTGGCCGCGACGATGGCCTGGCCATTGCTGCTTTGAGCGAAGGCCACTAGCGCGTAGGCCCAGGGATTTTTGCCGTTGGGTGGCAGGTAGAAGAACAACCGGCGGGACAGCGGATAGTCTTCCGTGGCAATCAGGCTGTTGAGCGGCAACATGGCTTGCGATTGCCCGTCGACAATGGCCACGGCTTTGGCCTGGCGCACATAGGGCAATCCGATAAAACCGATGCCTTGCGGGTCGGCGCTGACCGCATCGGACAGTTGCTCGCTGGACTCGAAGCGTTTTGCCGTGCTGCTCAGAGTTTTCCCACGGCTACTGAGGACCAGTACCTTGAAAGTGTCGAAGGTCCCGGACTGATCATCCCGTGCATACAGATGAATCGGCCCGCCGCTGCTACCTATGTCTTCCCAGGTTTTCACCTCGCCACTGAAAATGCGCGCCAGTTGCACGGTGTCGAGTTGGTTCAGCGGATTGTCCGGATGAAGGATGATCGCCAGGCCATCGATGGCGATGACCTGTTCGGCGCTCGGACTTTTCAGGTCACCGAGGGATTGCAGGCTGGCCAGTTCGCTGTCCCTGATCGGGCGCGACGAGGCGGCAAGGTCGGCACTGGCGGTTTTTAGCGCGGTGAAACCGGTGCTGGAACCATGGGCCGCCACCTCCACCACGACCCGATGGCCTTGAACGGTTTCACCGACAATGCGCAGTTCGTTGGCGGTGTCCGAGGCTTCGCGGTGAATCCTGCGCAGGCCTTGTTCACTCATCAGGCCCTCGACCAGCGCCGGTCCCAATGCCGCGCCAATGGTGTTGGAACCCTGGATGCGCAGCACGGTGCCGTGTTCGGGTGTCGGCAAGTCGCCGGCCGGGGCCGCCTGCGGCAAGCCCATGCACAGCATCAACAGGAACAGCACGCGCAGCATCATGCCGGCACCTTACATAGCCAAAGGAGGTGCCGGGAGATTAAGTCAGTAAGGTTTCCGAAAAATGACACTTGTAGGAGCGAGCTTGCTCGCGATGGCGGACTGTCAGTCAACATTGGTGCTGAATGTCACACCGCMATCGCGAGCAAGCTCGCTCCCACAGGGGATTGTGGTTGGTCCTGAATCAGCTCAATTCAAGCCAGATCGGCGCATGGTCCGAAGGTTTTTCCATGCCGCGCAGTTCGTAGTCCACCCCTGCGGCTTTCACCCGTGGCAGCAAGCCGTGGGAGGCGAGGATCAGGTCGATGCGCAGGCCACGCTTGGGCTCGTCTTCGAAGCCACGGCTGCGGTAGTCGAACCAGCTGAAGGTGTCGGTCACTTTCGGGTTCAGGTGCCGGAAACTGTCCACCAGGCCCCAGTTCTTCAGGCGGGCCATCCACTCGCGCTCTTCCGGCAGGAAGCTGCATTTGCCGGTTTTCAGCCAGCGCTTCATGTTGTCCGGGCCGATGCCGATGTCGCAGTCTTCCGGGGAAATGTTCACATCGCCCATCACCACCAGCGGCTGGTCGTTCTTGAACTGGCTTTCCAGCAATTGCTGCAAGTCGCTGTAGAAACGTTCCTTGGCCGGGAATTTGGTCGGGTGGTCGCGGTTTTCGCCCTGTGGGAAATAACCGTTCATGATGGTCACCGGCGCACCATTGGCGTCGGCGAAGGTGCCCCAGATGAAGCGTCGTTGGGCGTCTTCTTCGTCGGTGGCGAAACCCTTGTGCAGGGCCAGCGGTTCCTGGCGCGAGAGCAGGGCGACGCCGTAATGCCCCTTTTGTCCGTGGAAATACACGTGGTAGCCCAGTGCTCTGACTTCATCGAGGGGAAACTGGTCGTCGTGGACCTTGGTTTCCTGCAAGCCGATCACGTCAGGCTGGTGTTTTTCGATCAGCGCCGCCAGCTGATGGGGGCGGGCGCGCAGCCCGTTGATGTTGAAGGAGACGATCTTCATGGTCGGCAGTCCTGGCAAAAGGGCGATGCTAGCTGACATGTGGGAATCGGGCCAGTGTGGGGTGAGGGGATTTAATGTGTTCTGTCAGATCTGCGTTGACCGTCCCGACTTGCTCGCGAAGGCGATTTCATTGCCTACACTCATTTCGGATCTGTAAGGAACTGTGTCAGCGCCGATCAGCTCGTAACAACAAGAGCGCAGCCACCCGAGCTGTGCCGGGGAGATCAACCGTCATGCCCGAAACCTCGACTGCCATCGCCGATATTCACATGCTCGACAGCGGCTACGCCCGCGAAGCGCGTTCGCTGCTGTACCAGGCTTATCGACACGAGCCGACTTTCGGCTATTTGTTTGAAGCCGAACGCCCCGGTTACGAACAGCGGGTTCGCGCCACCGTGCGCGAACTGGTGAGCCAGCATTTTCTCCAGGACCTGCCTGCCATCGGCCTGCTGGTCAACGACCGCCTGATCGGCATCGCTCTGATCGCGCCGCCGCAACGTCGTCTCGGCGTCACTGAAAGTTGGGCCTGGCGCCTGCGGATGCTGCTCAGCACGGGATTTCGCTGCACCCGTCGCTACCTCGAATATCACGCTGCCGTGGAGGCCTGCGTGCCGAATGACTCGGTGCATGTCTTGCCATTGCTGGGGGTTCATCCGCAGTTCCAGGGCAAGCATTTCGGCGAGCAACTGTTGCAAGCCGTGCACAACTGGTGCGCCGTGGATGAAAACTCACAGGGCGTGATCCTCGATACCGGGAATCCTCGCTATCTGGAGTTCTATAAGCGCCAGGGCTATGAGGAAATCGGTGAAGTTGCCGTAGGACCGATTCGCGAGCATGTGTTTTTTCACCCCAATCCCCAGGTGTTACAAACAGCAACGGCTTGAACGGCGAACTTTCCGGGCATGTCAGGCTCTATCACGCTCTCAAGCTCGTGATAGCATCCGCGCCTATGAAGTTTCCAGGAAGAATTACCAGCGGTGTGCTGATGCTGATGACCAGCTGCACGGCGCTGGCTCAAAGTGAATTGGATGTACGGATCAAACCGTCCAATGATGAGCTGAAGGCCAATATAGAAGGCTATATCGGCAGCCTCGGCGATCGCGACGAGCAGGCGTTGCTGCGCTTCAGCCGTGGCGCTGAAGAACAGGCGCACAAGGCCGCCCAGGCCTTGGGCTACTACCAGCCGCACATCGACAGCGAGGTGAAGGGCGGCGAAAAGCCGCGCCTGGTGCTGAAAGTCGACCCCGGCGAGCCGGTGCACTTGCGTAACGTCACGGTGCGTGTCGACGGTCCGGCAGCCTCCCTCAAGTCCTTTCGAATCCCTAAAAGCGACGCGCTCAAGCCCGGCGCTGTGCTCAATCATGGGCATTACGAGGACGCCAAGCGGCTGATCCAGAATCAGGCTTCGCGCTATGGCTTTTTCAGCGGCCGATTCACCCGTTCAAAATTGTCGGTCGACCCGCGTGCCGGCGTCGCCGATATCGAACTGATCTATGAAAGTGGCCCGCGCTATACCTTGGGCAAGGTCAGTTTCGAGGGCGATACGCCGTTCGACGACGAGCTACTGCAACGCATGGTGCCGTTCAAGGCCGGTACGCCGTATGACTCGGAACTGATCGCCGAACTCAATCAGAACCTGCAATCGAGCGGCTACTTCGAAGGCGTGCGCGTGGACGCGGCACCCGCGGCGTCCAAGGACGATGCGATCCCGGTGGACGTCAAGCTCGAAACCCGCAAGCCGCGGACCATGGGCCTGGGCCTGGGTTTCTCCACCGACGTCGGCCCACGTGCCAAGGCCAACTGGACCCGACACTGGGTCAACGCCCAAGGGCACAGTTATGGCTGGGAGACCGAAGTCTCGGCGCCGCGGCAAAACGTCGGGTTGTTCTACGACATTCCACTGGACCCGCCACTGACCGACAAGCTGCGTTTTGCCGGCGGCTATCAGAATGAGGACATTGCCGGCACCGACACCCACAGCAAGTTGCTGACCCTCGGCCCCGAATGGCACAGCAAATTGCCCAGCGGCTGGCAGCGGGTGGTGTCGCTCAAATGGCAACGCGAGGATTACCAACTCGGCGACGACTCCGGGCTCAGTAACCTGCTGATGCCCGGCGTGAATTATTCGTACCTGAAAAGCGACAACCGCATCGACCCGCATAACGGCTATCGGCTGCAATTCGAATCCAAAGTGGCCAAGGAAGGTCTGGGTTCCGACAGCAACCTGATCTACGGCACGGCGCTGGTCAAAGGCCTGACCACGGTGTTCGACAACCATCGTTTCCTCGGACGGGTGCAGGTCGGCGGCAGTGCCACCAACGGCTTCAAATCGGTGCCGCCATCGCTGCGCTTCTTCGCCGGTGGCGATCAGAGCGTGCGCGGTTACGACTATCAGAGCCTGTCCCCGGAAAACTCCGACGGCGACCGCATCGGTGGCCGCTACATGGTCGCCGCCAGCGCGGAATATCAGTATTCCATCGCTGAAAAATGGCGGATCGCGACCTTTGTCGATCAGGGCAACTCCTTCAACACACTCGAACTGCCGAACCTCAAGACCGGGGTCGGTATCGGCGTGCGCTGGGTATCGCCGGTGGGGCCGATCCGCCTCGACCTGGCCCACGCGCTGGACGACGATGGCGGCATTCGACTGCACTTTTCCATGGGGCCTGAGCTGTGAAGCGTGGTTTGAAAATAACGCTGCTGGCGATAGCGGCACTGTTGATGCTGGTTGTCCTGACGCTGGCCACAGTGCTGGGCACGGCGACGGGCAGCCGCTGGGCGTTGGGCTTCGTACCGGGGTTGACCCTGGACAACTTCCAGGGCCGGCTGGGCGGGCAGTGGAGCGCCGACCGGGTGTTGTGGCAACAGGCCAACAACCGGGTTGAGCTGAGCAAGGTGATTTTTGCCTGGTCGCCGTTGTGCCTGTCCCGCAGGGCCTTGTGCATCGAGCAATTGCAGGCCGATCAGGTCAGCCTGACGTTCCCGCCGGGTGCCGAAGAGCCAGACAGCGGCCCGATCACGCTCCCGGAGCTCAAGTTACCGTTGGCCCTCGAACTGGGGGAGATCAAGGTCGGTAG
>NZ_JBFUIC010000117.1:0-14802 GCF_056402075.1 Pseudomonas sp. P4_C3 | reverse complement strand
ATCCAACATCCATGTATCTGACACACCGCAATCGCGAGCAAGCTCGCTCCCACAGGGGACGGGGCTGGTAGAATGCCCGGCTTATCCCGTCAGACCGCAGCGCACCCCATGACCCAATCCTCGCCAGCCCTCCCCCCTCACGTCGCCATCATCGGCGGCGGCCCCGCCGGTCTGATGGCGGCCGAAGTGTTGAGCCAGGCCGGGATCAAGGTCGACCTGTACGACGGCATGCCTTCGGTCGGACGAAAATTCCTCCTGGCCGGCGTCGGCGGCATGAACATCACTCACTCTGAAGCCTACCCGGCGTTTCTCTCGCGCTACGCCGAACGCGCCCCGCAGATCGCCCCGCTGCTGCGCGGCTTCGGTGCCGATGCGCTGTGCCAATGGATTCACGAGCTAGGCATCGAAACCTTCGTCGGCAGTTCCGGCCGGGTATTCCCCACCGACATGAAAGCCGCGCCGCTGCTACGCGCCTGGCTCAAGCGTCTGCGCGACAGCGGCGTAGTTATCCACACCCGCCACCGCTGGCTCGGTTGGGACGAGCGTGGCGGATTGCGCATCGACAGCCCGGAAGGCGAAAAGACCGTTCAAGCCGATGCCACCCTGCTCGCCCTCGGTGGCGGCAGTTGGTCTCGGCTGGGCTCGGACGGCGCGTGGATGTTGTCGCTGGAGCAACACGGCGTGGGACTGGCGCCGTTGCAACCCAGTAATTGCGGCTTCGAGGTACAGGCCTGGAGCGAATTGATGGTCAGCAAATTCGCTGGCGCGCCGCTGAAAAACATCGCCATTGGCCTTAACGATGACGTGCCGCGGCTCGGCGAATGTGTGATTACCGCCACCGGGATCGAGGGCAGTCTGATCTACGCCCTGTCGGCAGCGATCCGCGAGGCGATCAACCGGCACGGTTCGGCAACGATTCATCTGGACCTGTTGCCGGGCCGGCCTGTGGATAAAGTTATGGCGGCGTTGAGCAAACCCCGGGGATCGCGCTCCATGGCCAAGCACCTGCACAGTCAGTTGGGTATCGATGGGGTCAAAGCGGCGCTATTGCGTGAACTGACCGGCGTCGACTGCTTTGCTGACATGGCCTTGCTGGCCAACGCGATCAAGGCATTGCCCCTGACGCTGGTGAAAACCCGTCCACTGGATGAGGCCATCAGCAGCGCTGGCGGTGTGTTGTTCGAGGCGATGGATGAGCGATTGATGCTCAAGCAACTGCCTGGCGTGTTTTGCGCCGGGGAAATGCTCGATTGGGAAGCGCCGACCGGCGGCTATCTGCTGACCGCGTGTTTCGCCAGTGGGCGAGCGGCCGGGTTGGGGATGGTGGAGTGGTTGCGGCGCTAGGCTGAAGACCCAATCGTACCCATCGCGAGCAAGCTCGCTCCTACAGGGGGTCTGCGTTGTCCACAAATCCCCTGTAGGAGCGAGCCTGCTCGCGATAGCGGTCTAGCCGACGCTGCAGCTATTAAGGCTTGCGCTTACGCGGCCCGGTATTGAACACCGGCACCTTGCGCACAGGCTTGATCGAAGGCTCCGCCGGCGCAACCTCTCCGCTATCCACCCACTTACCCAGATTGCGTTTACCACCGCCACCACCGGAAGCCTTGGGCTTCTTCGGTTTCTTCGGCTTCTTGACGACCTGGCCACTGGCATCGGTGTCCGGTACGCGGTGCTCGGGCTCGAAGTCCGGCTCGTTCTGCCGCTTCAAGGTCTGGCGGGTCAGCATCTCGATAGCCGACAGCAGATTCACTTCATCGGCGCAGACCAGGGAAATCGCCTCGCCCGTCGAACCCGCGCGGCCAGTACGACCAATGCGGTGGATGTAGTCTTCGGCGACGATCGGCAAGTCGAAGTTGACCACCAACGGCAGGTCTTCGATGTCCAGGCCACGGGCCGCCACATCGGTGGCGACCAGGATCTGCACTTCACTCGCCTTGAAGCGGTCCAGTGCGCGCTGACGAGTCGCCTGGGGTTTGTCGCCGTGGATGCCGTCAGCGTTGATGCCCAGACCCTGGAGTTTATCCACCAGCGCGTCCACGCCGTTGCGGGTCTTGGCGAACACCAGCACCTGCTTCCACTTGCCCTTGCGCATCAGGTGCACGAACAGTTCCGGCTTGCGCTTCTTGTCCACCGTCACGATCCATTGCTTGACCGTATTGGCCGCGACGTTGCGCGGGCTGACTTCGATGCTCAGCGGGTCGTTGAGCATCTGCCCGGCCAGCAGGCGGATGTCATCGGAGAAGGTCGCGGAGAACAACAGCGTCTGACGCTTCTTCGGCAGCGCGCGGTAAATGTTCGCCAGCTCCTCGGAAAAGCCCAGGTCGAGCATGCGGTCGGCTTCGTCCAGCACCAGGGTCTGCAACTGGTTGAACTTCAGCGCGTTCTGGCGGAACAGGTCGAGCAAGCGGCCCGGGGTCGCCACCAGCAGATCGACACCGCTGCGCAGTTTCATCATTTGCGGGTTGATGCTGACGCCGCCGTACACCGCGTAAGTACGCAGCGGCAGGTTTTCGGCGTACTGGCGCACGGCTTCGTGAACCTGCTCGGCCAGTTCGCGGGTCGGCACCAGGATCAGCGCGCGCACCGAGTTGGCGGTGACTTTCGGCCCTTCCATGGCCAGCAGTTGCAACAGCGGCAGGGCGAAACCGGCGGTCTTGCCGGTGCCGGTCTGGGCCGCGGCCATCAGGTCGCGACCGGCCAGCACCGCCGGAACGGCTTGCGCCTGAACCGGCGTCGGAGTCTGGTAGCCGAGCGTCTCAAGGGAGCGCAGCAAGGGTTCGATCAGGCCAAGGGTGGCGAAAGTCATGGGAGTACCGTAGGAAAATTCAGCGCAGTTGTGCAAAACGAGTGTGCAATGGCGCGCAGTTTACCCTAATTCACACGGGATTCTGTCGGTACTACCGTCGCCACCACTGGCCGCGCTGGCGTGCGACGCCACTGCGGCAGGCCAATCAATACTACGGCGCTGATGATTACCGCCATCGCCAGGGCTTCTTCGATACCGATGGTTTCGCCGACGAACACGATCCCCAGCAACACAGCCACCGCCGGGTTGACGTAGGCATAACTGGTAGCCGCCGCCGGGCGCACGTGTTTCAACAGGTACATGTAAGCGTTGAAGGCAATGATCGAACCGAACACGGTCAGGTAGGCCAGCGCGGCCCAGCCTTCGATCGGCGGCATCTTTTCCAGGTGTTCACCGCTTACCGCGCTGCCAATCAGCAGCACCACGCCGCCCACCAGCATTTCCACGGCACTGGCCATTGCGCCCTGAGGCAATGGCAGATGCTTGCTCCACACCGAGCCGAAAGCCCAGGTCGCCGCCGCGAAAATCAGCAGGGCCGCGCCCAGCGGGCTCGATTGCAGGTTGGAGCCGAGATTGAGCATGGCAATACCGATCAGCCCGAGCACGATCCCTGCCCATTCGAGACGGGTATTACGTGCACCCCAGAAATAGCCGCAGAGCAAGGTAAACAGCGGCACCGTCGCCACCGCTAACGCGGCGACACCGGAAGCCACACCGGTGTGCTCGGCAACACTGACCGCGCCATTACCACAGGCGAGCAGCAACACACCGATAACCCCGGCGGCCTTCCACTGTGCCCAGGTCGGCGCCGGTGCCCCTCGCCAGCGCAGGAAGGCGTACATCAACGTTCCGGCGATGACGAAGCGGATGCCGGCAAGCAGCAGTGGCGGCCAATATTCCACGCCGATGCGGATCACCAGGTAGGTCGAGCCCCAAATCACATACAAGGCGAAGAAGGCAGCGATCAAGGGTAAGGGAAAGCGACGAAGGCCGGACATGGGGCAGCTCACAGGCAAGGACAAGTGAACGGCTATTCTAGAAAGGCCAGCGTCGAAAAATAAGTTACAAAACCTGTTTAAAGCGCCAGTACACTTTTCAAAACACGGAGTTAAGCGCTATAAACCGTGTTTTCGAAAGTCGGTCATTATCAGGAGTCACCCCCGATGGATAAGTACGACCGCATGCTGCTCAGCGCCCTGCTGGAAAACGGTCGCGCGTCCTACGCGGACCTTGCGCGCAAGGTCAACCTGTCCGCCCCCGCCGTGGCCGAGCGCGTGGCCAAGCTCGAAGCCAGCGGTGTGATCACCGGCTATCAGGCAAAGGTCGACATGGCCAAGCTCGGCCTGCCGATCCAGTGCGTGATCGAACTGCGCCTGAACCAGCACGGCAACCAGAAAGCCTACGACGACCCGATCAAAATCCCGCAATTGACCGAATGCCATCGGGTGACGGGTGACCCATGCGTGATCATGCAAGCGGCTGTGGGCTCGATGCCGGAGCTGGAAGAACTGATCAACCGGATCGCAACGTTCGGGTTCAGCAAGACGTCGATTGTGTTGTCGAGTGCCATCGAGAAGCGGGTGCCGCTGGGGCATATCGAAGGCAATGGCAAATAGATTTTCTGTAGGAGCGAGCTTGCTCGCGATGGTATTTCAGGCGCCAAGTAGTGTCGGCTGTACCTTTTTCGCGAGCAAGCTCGCTCCTACAGGGGTTATGCGGTGTATTCAAAAACCGCGATAGCGCTTGAGGTGTTCGTTCACCTTCGCCGCCGGAACCTTCTGCAACTTGCACAACAAGTCATGGGACAGCTCGCGCAAGCCATGCTTGTGCCGCAACTCCTCGGCCAGGTGCGCCGTCAGGTTGGCCGCCATCTCGGCATCGGCCATGGCCCGGTGGGCCTTGCCGGTGTGGGGCAAGTTGGCGAATGTGGTGAGGGTGCCGAGCTTGTGGTTCGGCGCGGCGGGCATCAGCCGGCGGGCCAGTAGCAGCGAGCAGGCAAAGTTCTGCAAGCGGGTGCGTTTGATTCGCCCCAGTTCGAAGTCCCAGAACTTCTGGTCGAATGCGGCGTTGTGCGCCAGCAGTGGCGTGGTGCCGACGAATTCATTCACTTCGTTCATCACCTGCTCCGCCGACGGCGCCGTACGCAGCATGGCGTTGCTGATGCCGGTGAGTTGCTCGATGAAGGCCGGGACGCGCACACCGGCGTTCATCAGGCTTTGGTAACGCTCGACGATGCGCCCCTGTTCAAGGATCACCACGGCGATTTCCGTGGCCCGGCAGCTGCTGCTCGGGGAGATCCCGGTGGTTTCGAAGTCGATGACTGCTATGCGTTCCAAACCTGGTTCAACTCCGTAAAAATCAATTCTTGAGCAGCAACGCGCCTTCGATCGGCACGTAGCGGCTGGCGGCGCGGATCAGCGAGTTCGCCGTCAGGCCCGGCACGCCGTAGGCCACCGCCTGCACCCCGTGCTTGCTGATGATGCGTTCCAGCAGCATGTCGAAATCACCATCGCCGGAGGCCAGGACGATTTCATCGACATGGTCGGCGGCATCCATGATGTCGAGAGTAATGCCCACGTCCCAGTCGCCCTTGGCCGAACCATCGCTGCGCTGGATGTACGGCTTGAGCTTCACGGTGAAACCGAGGTTGCGCAGGATCTGCTGGAACTGCTGCTGTTTGCTGTCGCCACGGTCGATGGCGTAGGCGTAGGCTTCGACGATCTCGCCCTGTTTGCTGATGTCAGCCCACAGTGCGGCGTAGTTGAAGTGGCAACCATAAGCCTGACGCACGGTGTAGTAGAGGTTCTGGACATCGGCGAACACTGCGATTTTTTTCACCGGCTTTCCTCAAGGCTGAATCAGGCACCAGGCCCGAAAGGTCGCCCAGTATGCCAGCCCAATGGATTGTTCCGCGAATAATCAGCTATGTGGCAAGGGAGCAAGCTCCCTTGCCACATATGTGTCAGACGAAGGAATCGTCGTCGCCGCCGAAGAACGATGAGTTGTCATCGCTGTAGTCGGCGTCGCTGAACCCGCCCTGATCGTTGCCGTAGGAGTCGTTACCGGCCATGCGCTGGTCATCGCCCCAGCCATTGTTGCCCTGGTCATTGACCTGGGCCGGCTCTTCCTTGATGACTTCGACGACTTCCGGTTGCTGATTGTGATGGAACAGGCTGCTGATGCCTTGCGCCAGCATCACGCCACCCGCCACGCCGGCGGCGGTTTTCAGCGCACCACCGAGGAAACTGCTGCCGGCCGCTGCCGGAGCCTGCTGTTGCGGCGCATAGCCTTGCTGTGGAAAGTTCTGCTGTGGGGCACCGAAGTTCTGCTGTGGCGGTTGCGAACCGAACGACGAGCGTCCCGGCTCACGCCAGCCACCGCTCGATGGCGGTGCGCTCTGGGTGGGTGCCGGTTGTGGATCACGGGAAGCGCCACCAAAAATACTCGACAAAAAGCCACCGCTACTCGGAGCCGGAGCCGGGGCTGCCTGAGCCTTGACCTGTTGCAATTCGGCCTGCAGCTGCTGGACTTGCCGGGTCAGTTGCTGGTTCTGCTCGTCGAGGCTCTTGATCGCCGCCTCTTGCACCAGAATCGCCTGGGTCATGAAATAACCTGCCGCCGGCTGGCGCGTCAGGTGTTCCTTGATCCGCGCCTCGGCCAGGGCGTCGCGCGGGGCTGAGTCCGTTTCGGCCTGTTGCAGCCGGGAAAACAGTCCATCGATCAGGGTTTGTTCTTCGCTGTTCATGGCGACCTCGTAGATTGCCGGGGGAAATCGTTGCCCTTTTCCACTGAGGATAAGGTGCTCGACCTTAATGGAGGCTGAAACAAGATGTTTCAATGACCTTTACCGAACGTTTACGTTTGCGTCCCCGAGCACTTGATCGGTTAAAGTGAGCCACTGCTTCCTACCTGCGATACCCACTGATGAATCCGTTAGATGTCCTGCGTGACTCGCTGTATTTCTTCAAGCGCAATCTTGGCCAGATCGTGCAGCTGTGCCTGCCGCTGGTGATGCTTGAGGCGCTGCTGCAACAAGTGGTCGACCACTCCACGGAGCCGGACAGTTTCCCCGGCATCAGCGTGATTGTCGGCTTGCTGGTGTACCCGCTGTACACCGCCGCGCTGATTCTGTTTCTCGACGCCCGCAGCCGCGGCGAGTCGCCGCGCAACCGCGACCTGCTGGCGACGGCGGCGAGCCTGTGGCCACGCTTCGCCCTGCTGACGGCGCTCAATACCGTGCTGATTCTGCTGGGCCTGTCACTGTACTTCCTGCCGGGTATCTACCTGATGGTGACCCTGGCATTTGGCGAATACCTGCTGGTGTTGCGTGGCCTGGCGCCGCTGGCAGCCATGAAGGAAAGCCTGCGCATGACCAAAGGTCATTTTCTGCGCATCCTGCTGTGCATCCTGAGTGTGATGGGGCCGTTGTGGCTGCTCAAGGGGGCCACCCTGGCGGTGTATCCGGAACCGCAAAACCCGGTGATCTCGCTGCTTATCGACAGCGCCCACAGTTTCCTGCAGCTGTTTACCAGCGTGGTGCTGTTCCGTCTGTTCATGCTGATCAACCCGTTGACTGAAAGAAATGACAGCTCGCTCTGACCTTGGGCGCGACCATCGCTCTCGGGTATGCTCGGGAACAATTTTGTAACGCCAATAAGCCGAGCCATGACCCGTCTACTGCGCTACACCCTGCTGGGACTGCTGATCGTGATCGGCCTGATCGCCGTGATGATCTACAGCCTGACCTGGCGCCCCGACGCCAAAGAAGTTTTGCCAGTCAGTTGCAGCGCCCAGGCACCCACCCTGGTCCCCGGGCAGGCGTTGAAGGTGATGACCTGGAACGTCCAGTACCTTGCCGGCAAGCGTTACGTGTTCTGGAATGACCTGGCCGCCGGTACCGACGAACGTCCCACAGCGGAAGACATGGCTTTCAGCCTCGACGAAGTGGCGCGGGTGATTCGCGACGAACAGCCGGACATCGTGCTGTTGCAGGAACTGGACGACGGCGCCAAGGCCAGCGATTACCAGCACCAGTTCAAACTGCTGCAAGAACGGCTCRCCGACTTGTATCCCTGTGGCACCAGCGCSTTCGACTGGAARGCCGACTTCGTGCCGAACCCGCACATTTTCGGCAGTGTCGGCCGGCAACTGGCRACYCTGAGCCGTTACCAGATCGAACATRCCGAACGSCTGCAACTGCCMATMGCCTCGGGMAATCCGSTCAGCAGCCAATTCAAACCCAAAGACGCCTTGCTGGTGAGCTACTTGCCGTTGAGTGATGGCGGACAATTAACAGTGCTCAATACCCATCTGGACCGCGCCACCCAAGCTGACAATACCTTGCAAAACCAGGTGACCGCCGTGGCCAGGGCCCTCGATAAACTCGAAAGCCGTGGCACGCCGTGGCTGATCGGTGGGGACTTCAACCTGTTACCCCTGGGCCAGTATCGGCGCCTGTCCGATGCGCAACGCGCACCCTACTCCGCCGACAGCCCGCTACACCTGCTGTGGGACAAGTACCCGATGATCCCGAGCAACAACGAAGCCAGTGGTATCGACCGCGAACGCTGGCTGACCCATTACCCGAACGATCCCGGGCTGAACGGACCGGACCGGACCGTCGACTACCTGTTCTACAGCCCGCGGATCAAACGGGTGGAGGCGATGGTGCGGCAGGACGATACGTTGCGCATCTCCGATCACCTGCCGGTGATTGCGCGGTTCCTGTTGCCGGCTGCACCCTGACACCTCACTCCAGTCAGACACAKAMCCTGTGGGAGCGAGCTTGCTCGCGATAGCGGTTCATCAGACACAGATGTGTTGAATGTGCCGCCGCCATCGCGAGCAAGCTCGCTCCCACAGGKTMTGTGTATGCCCGACTTAATGCACCTCCTCCAGATCATCATGCAGCAACCCGAAGATCTCGCGCTTCATCTCGATGAACGAGCGCTCCATGACCATGTCCAGGTTGCGTGGACGCTCAATCGGCACATCCAATATCTGTTTGATCCGGCCAGGTCTGGCGCCCATGACGTAGACCCGATCGCCCAGCAGAATCGCCTCGTCGATGTCGTGAGTCACGAACAACACGGTCTTCTTGCTGTTGCCCCACACCCGCAGCAACAACTGCTGCATTTGCAGGCGCGTCTGGCTGTCGAGGGCGCCGAAGGGTTCGTCCATCAGCAGGATCTGCGGGTCGTTCGCCAGCGCCCGGGCAATCGCCACGCGTTGCATCATCCCGCCAGACAGCTGCTTGGCGTAGTTGTCGGCAAAGCCGCTCAGGCCCACCTCATTGACGTAGTAATCGACGATGTCCTTGCGTTGCGCCGCTGGCATGCCGCGCCGCTTGAGGCCGAACTCGACGTTCTGGCGCACCGTCAGCCACGGGAACAGCGTGTAGCTCTGGAACACCATGCCGCGATCCGCACCGGGGCCTTCCACCTGTTGGCCGCCGACGTAAATCTCGCCTGATGTCGGTTCGGCCAGGCCGGCGGTGAGGTATAGCAGGCTCGACTTCCCGCAACCCGAAGGCCCCACCAGTACCGCAAATTGCTGGTCCGGCACCTCGAACGACACTTCCTCCAACGCGGTAAAGGTACCGCCATCGGGCTTCTTGTAACTCAGGCTGACCTTGTCCACTTGCAGCCGTGGCGCGTTCACCGGGGCAGCCTGAGGGGCGGTAAAACGATGAGTGGCGGCGGTTACTGAGCCCATGCGGTAATCCTCAGGCGTAGGAAACGGAACAGTTGATCGGTGACCAGGCCCAGCAGGCCGATGATCGCGATGGCCAGGAAAATCACATCCACCTGAAAGCCACGCATGGCCTTGAGGCTCAGGTAACCCAGGCCACTGGAAGCGGCGACCAGTTCAGCCACCACCAGGTAAGTCCAGGCCCAGCCCATGGTCACCCGCAAGGTGTCGAGCACGCCCGGCAGGGACGCCGGGGCGATCACATGCAGCACCGCGTCACGACGGTTCGAACCGAGGGTATAGGAGGCATTGATCAGGTCCTTGGAGATGCCTTTGGACACGTCCGCGATCATCACCAGTTGCTGGAAGAACACGCCGAAGATGATCACCGACACCCGCTGCTCCAGACCGATGCCGATCCACAGGATGAACAGCGGCACGAACGAGGTCACCGGCAGGTAGCGAATGAAATTCACCAGTGGTTCAAGGAACGCCTGGACGATGCGGAAGCTGCCCATCAGCAGTCCCAGCGGCACCGCCACCAGGGACGACACGATGAAACCGACCATCACCACTTCGACACTGGCCCACACATGCTGGCCGAGGGTGCCGTCGCGCCCCAGGCGCACGGCGGCCTCGACCACCGCGCCCGGCGTCGGCAGGAACATGCCCGGCACCACGCCACCGTAGGACAAGCCGGCCCACAGGCCGACCAACAGCACCCAGGCCAGGCCGCTCGCGCTCCAGATCACCGAGACCGGCAAACCGGTCTTGGGCGTGATGCAGCGGCTCAGCCATGAATTGCGCTTGAACATGCAGCCTCCTAGAGCGGGGTGACGAAGCGGTTGTCGATCAGGTCGTCATTGCTGACGTTGTAAGGCTTGCCTTGCAGCTCGCTGGCGGTCTCGTTGGCCAGCTTGATCAGCGGCGCGCTGTCACCCGGCTTGCCCGGTGCGCCCAGAAGTTTTTCGCTCATGGCCTGATCGTAGAAGCGCACGCCCTGGGCGGCGGCTTCGAGCTCCTTCGGATCGGCCAGATAACCGCCAACCCCCTTGGCCATGATTTTGTAGGCTTCCTGCGGATGATCCTTGGTGTACTGCACGGCTTTGTACAAACCGGCCACCAGGGCCTTGACGTCTTCCGGCTGTTTTTCGATCACAGTGCAATTCAGTGCGACCACGTCGACGATCACCCCCGGTGTGCTGCTGCTGTCGATCAGCACCTTGCCCTGTTTCTTGTCGCGAACCATCGACAGGTGCGGCTCCCAGGTCACGGCGGCGGGTACGCGACCGGCGATGAACGCCGTGGCGGCATCGTCGGCCGTCATGTTCTGCACGGTGATGTCGCTCATTGTCATGCCGTTCTTCTTCAGCAGATACGACAACCAGAATTGCGAGGTCGAACCTTCGTTTACCGCCACGGCCTGGCCCTTGAGCTCTTGCAGGCTCTTGACGTCCTTGCCCACCAGCACGCCGTCGCCACCATGGCTGTCATCCAGCGCGGCCACGGCCTTGAAGCAGAATTGCGGGCGATACTTGAGCACCTCGTCGATGGTCGACGCCGAGCCGGACAACTCGCCGGAAGCTTGTGCGGCCATGTACATCGCCGCTTCCTCGACCACCGGCAATTCGACGGTCAAACCGTTTTCCTTGAAGTAGCCAAGGTCCTGGGCCAGGTACAGGGTACCGTAGCCGACCCAGGTGGTATGACCGATGGACAGGGTGCCGGCCTGGGCGCTAGTGGCGACCGTCGCGGCGATGGCGGTGACCGCCAGTGGATGGGCAACGCGGGTAAGCAAGGACTTGATCATGGAGCACTCCCAAAGCTGTTGATTTAGTTTTGTCATGGGCAGTACGGCCAACGGCCCTCATGCAGCTGCGGCCTGTGGTCTCTGATGGACCCTTCGGCGTGCAGCATTGGGCTGGCTGGAGAGATCGATGTTGGCCCAAGGGCGGGATTAGGAAAATGAGGAAATATGTGGATGCGAACGATGAAAAAACTCGTTAGCGCGCACCGTCAAAAGGCGCTATTTACGGGATTGCTCTAGGTGGGTGCAAGACGATCGAAATGTGTTGAATAGGCCATAGCATTCGCGGGCAAGCCCGCTCCCACAGGTTATGTGTCGTGCCCAAAACGTGCGACCGACACAAATTCTGTGGGAGCGGGCTTGCCCGCGAAGAGGCCCGCAAGAGCGCTACAAAGTCAGAGCCGGCCGTATTCCTGCGCCGTACGATCCATCGCTTTCAGGGTCTTGCTGATCAACTCGTCAATCTCTTCACGACTGGCAATCAACGCCGGCGCCATGATCATCCGCCCCAAGGTCGAGCGAATGATCACCCCTTCCTCAAAACCAATCGTACGGCAGCGCCAGGCAATGTCGTTCTCGTTGGCAAAACGCTTGCGGCTGTTTTTGTCTTCGGCCAGTTGCAGCGCCGCGACCATGCCGGTGCCCTGGATATCGCCCACCAGCGGGTGCTTGCCGAACACTTCGCGCAGGCACTGTTGCAGGTACGGGCCGATGTCATCCTTGACCCGCGTCACCACGCCTTCATCGCGCAGGGCCTTGAGGTTGGCAATCGCCACCGCCGCCGCCACCGGGTGCCCGGAATAGGTCAGGCCGTGGGCGAACACACCGCCCTGCTCCACCAGCACCGAGGCCATTTTTTTCGACAGGATCAAGCCGCCCATGGGGATGTAGCCCGAGGTCAAACCCTTGGCGATGGACAGGGTGTCCGGCTCGAAACCGAAGTACTCGTGGGCGAACCATTCGCCGGTGCGACCAAAGCCACCAATCACTTCATCAGCGCACAGCAGCACATCGTACTTGCGGCAGATGCGCTGGATTTCCGGCCAGTAGCTTTCTGGCGGGAAGATCATACCGCCGGCACCCTGGAACGGTTCGGCGATGAAGCCTGCGACCTTGTCGGCGCCCAGTTCGAGAATCTTCGCTTCCAGTTGCTGTGCCGCACGCAGACCGAATTCGGCCGGAGTCAGGTTGCCCTCGTGGGCGAAGAAGTACGGCTCGTCGATGTGCTCGATGTCCGGAATCATGCCGCCCATTTCGTGCATGAACTTCATGCCACCCAGTGCCGTCGCAGCCAGGGTCGAACCGTGGTAACCGTTCCAGCGGCCGATCATGATTTTCTTCTCGGGCTTGCCGAGCACCTGCCAGTAGCGACGCACCGTGCGGATCAATACCTCGTTGGCTTCAGAGCCGGAGTTGGTGTAGATCGCGTGGCTGTAGTGACCCGGCAGCAGGCTGAACAGCAGCTCGGACAGCTCGATCACCTGCGGGTGGGTGGTGTGGAAAAACATGTTGTAGTACGGCAGCTGCTCCAGTTGCTGGCTCGCAGCAAAGGCCAGGTCCTTGCGCCCGTAACCGAGGTTGGTGCACCACAACCCGGACATGCCGTCGAGGTAACGCCGGCCATCGTTGTCCCACAGGTGCAGGCGCTCGCCACGGACCATCACCCGTGGCCCCTCGTCATTGAGGGCTTTCTGATCGACGAACGCATGGATGTGGTGCGCAGCGTCGGCGGCCTGGTAGTCGCGGGTTTCACGTGGTGTGGTCATCGCCAGTTCTCCGTTTTGTTATCAGCGCAATTGAAACCAGGTGGTCTTCAACTGGGTGTATTTATCGAATGAATGCAGGGACAGGTCGCGGCCGAAACCCGACTGCTTGCCACCGCCAAAAGGTACGGTCACGTCCAGTGCATCGACGCTGTTGACCGACACCGTACCGGCCCGCAATTGTCGGGCCACACGATGGGCGCGGTTGAGGTCGTCGGTCCACAGTGAAGCTGCCAGCCCGTAGACGCTGTCGTTGGCCAAGTGCAAGGCATGGGCCTCGTCGTCGAACGCCGTGACGGCCAGCACCGGGCCGAACACTTCATCGCGAAACAGCGGCATGTCCGGGGTCACGCCGGTAAAAATCGTCGGCTGAATGAAGTTGTCCGAGCCGTTGAAGATCGACTGCCGACCGCCACAAACCTTGGTCGCGCCTTGCTGCTCGGCCTGCTGGATGAATTTCATGATGCGCGCGGTCTGACGGCTGTCGACGATGGCCCCGGCGGCGCTCGACGGGTGCAGCGGATCCCCCGGCAACCAGCGCTCGGCCTGGGCCTTGAGGCGTTCGACGAACTCGTCATGAATCGAGCGTTGCACCAGCAGCCGCGAGTTGGCCGAGCAGACTTCGCCCTGATTGAAGAAGATGCCGAACGCGGCTTTCTCGGCGGCCAGATCCAGGTCCTGACAATCGGCGAACACCAGGTTCGCGCTCTTGCCGCCGCACTCCAGCCACACTTGCTTGAGGTTCGACTGGGCCGAGTACTGCATGAAATACTTGCCGACTTCGGTGGAACCGGTGAACACCAGGCAATCGACGTCCGGGTGCAGGCCGAGGGCCTTGCCGGTCTGCTCGCCAAGGCCCGGCAGCACGTTCAACACACCCGCTGGTACACCGGCTTCCAGCGCCAGCTCCGCCAGGCGCAGGGCAGAAAAAGGCGACTGCTCGGCCGGTTTGAGGATTACCGAGTTACCGGCGGCCAGGGCCGGGGCGAGTTTCCACGCAGCCATGTCCAGGGGGAAATTCCACGGCACCACGGCCGCCACTACGCCCAGGGCTTCACGGGTGATGGTCGCCAGCACGTTCTGCGCACTCGGCGCGACCTGATCGTAGAGTTTGTCGAGGCTTTCGGCGTACCAGCGGAACACTCCAGCGGCACCCGGCACGTCGATGTTGTAGGCATCGGCGACAGGTTTGCCCATGTTCAGCGAATCGAGCAGTGCCAGCTCTTCACGGTTTTCGAGAATCAAGTCGGCCAGGCGCAACAGCACTTGCTTGCGTTCGGTCGGTGAGCGCGCTGCCCAGGTACCCGCCTCGAAGACCTGCCGCGCATTACGCACCGCCGCGTTCACGTCTTCCTCGCCACATGCCGCGACATTTGCCAGGCATTGACCGGTGGCGGGGTTGATCGCTGCGAAAGTCTGCCCCGACTGCGCCCCACGGTGCTGGCCGTCGATCACGGCATGGTCGGGAAACCGCAGGGATGCGACTTTGCGTTGCCAATACTCAAGCTCGAACACGTTCAGATGCTCCAGAGGACATTCTTGTGTATTGGATAGTCGCTCAGGCCCAAGCGGTGGAAAACCAGTAAAAATGTGTTCGCAGGCCAAGAAAAAACTACGTAGCCAATCTCCCTTCTGGCGCAGCATGTGGTTATTGTTCAACCACAACAAATCGCTGCCCGAGCGGATAGGGGTGGCGCGCAAATTGCCAGGATGCCTGATCTGTTCTCCCCCCGAGG
>NZ_JBFUIC010000116.1:0-14880 GCF_056402075.1 Pseudomonas sp. P4_C3 | reverse complement strand
GCCGCGGGCTGCACGCGAGGCGCCATGTCCCGGCCTTCGGTCTCGACCTGCCAGGCCTGATCGGCGTCGCGGGTGCGCGAGGTCAGGGTCAGGCGCGCCACGGAGCTGATCGATGCCAGGGCCTCACCGCGAAACCCCAGGCTCATGACCTGCTCGAGGTCTTCCAGGTTGCGGATTTTGCTGGTGGCGTGACGGGCCAGGGCCAGCGGCAGGTCATCGGCGGAAATGCCGCTGCCATCGTCGCGCACCCGCAGCAGCTTGACGCCGCCCTGCTCCACATCGACGTCGATGCGTTTAGCGCCGGAGTCGAGGCTGTTTTCCAGCAGTTCCTTGATCACCGAAGCCGGGCGTTCGACCACCTCACCCGCGGCAATCTGGTTCGCCAGTCGCGGGCTGAGCAGCTCGATGCGAGCGCTGTTGTTCACGACTTGATTCATTCTTTGGCCGCCAGTTCAGTGCCCGGAATAGTCAGGTGCTGACCGATCTTGAGCTCATCGCTCGACAGGTTGTTGGCGCTGCGCAGGGTGGCGGGCGACACTTGATAGCGCACGGCGATCATCGCCAGGGTCTCGCCCGGGTTGACGCGGTGGTCACGTGGACCTTGCACAATCTTGCCGGAGTCGCGCAGCCAGGCAATGTAAGTGCCCGGCGGCGGGTTCTGCTGGAAGAACTGGCGCACGCCGCTGCTGATCGAACGCGCCAGCGCCTGCTGGTGGCTGGACGCAGCAAGCTTCGAGGCTTCGTCAGCGTTGGAGATAAACCCGGTTTCCACCAGGATCGACGGAATATCCGGCGACTTCAGCACCATGAACCCGGCCTGCTCGACCCGCTGCTTGTGCAGGGGCGTAACCCGGCCAATGTTGCTCAACACCTTCTGGCCAACGTTCAGGCTGGACGTCAGGGATGCGGTCATCGACAGGTCGAGCAGCACGCCAGCGAGCATGCGGTCCTTGTCATCGAGGCTGACGTTGCCGGCACCACCGATCAGGTCGGAACGGTTTTCGCTGTCGGCCAGCCAACGGGCCGTCTCCGAAGTCGCGCCGCGATCAGACAGGGCAAATACCGAAGCACCGAAAGCGGCGGCAGAAGGCGCGGCATCGGCATGAATCGAGACGAACAGGTCGGCGCCTTTCTTGCGGGCAATTTCGGTACGGCCGCGCAACGGAATGAAGTAGTCACCGGTACGGGTCAGTTCGGCGCGGAAGCCTTTCATGCCGTTGACCTGCCGTTGCAATTCACGGGCGATGGCCAGTACTACGTCTTTTTCACGCTGACCGCGAGAACCCGAAGCCCCCGGGTCTTCGCCACCGTGACCGGCGTCGATCACCACAATGATATCGCGCTTGCCGGCCGGGGCCGGTGGCAACTTGATCGCCGGTTCCGCAGGTGTGACCGGCACGGCGGGCACCGTGGCGACCGACGGTGTTGGCGCTGGAGGAGGAGCGGCATCCGCGGCGTTATCGAACAGATCGACCACCAACCGGTTGCCGTACTGGGCGTTCGGCGCCAGGGAGAAGCTCTTCGGCGTTACCGCCCTTTTCAGATCGATAACCACCCGTAGGTCGGTCGGCGTGCGTTGAGCCGAGCGCATGGCGGTAATCGGGGTGTTCGAGGTGTTGACGTTGAGCGGCGCACCGAGGGTCGCGCCATTGATGTCGATGACCAGGCGATCCGGAGCCGTCAGGGTAAAGACGCTGTGTTGCACCGGGCCGGTCAGGTCAAACACCAGTCGTGTGTTGTCCGGTGCCCGCCACAGACGAACACTGTTGACCTTCGAATCGGCCACAGCGTCGACGGTCACCGCCAAAAACAACACCCCTACGGCAGCCACCAACGCGCGAAAGCGCATACCTAACCCCATCATCTATTTGGATTCCAATGCCAAAGCGGCACACCAGGCCTCGCCACGCGAGCCCTGGGATAAAATTTTCAGCGAACGCCCGCTGTCTTGCGGGCTAATGGTAATGGTCAGGTCGGGCTTTGGCAAAAAGCCTGCACCTTTGTCGGGCCACTCGATCAGACACAGGGCATCGTCTTCGAAGTAGTCGCGGATACCGAGGAACTCCAGTTCCTCCGGATCGACCAGACGGTACAAATCGAAATGGAAGGCGCGAATGTCGCCGATCTCGTAGGGCTCAACCAGGGTGAAGGTCGGGCTTTTGACTGCCCCGACATGCCCCAGGCCGCGAATGATGCCTCGGGACAACGTGGTTTTGCCCATCCCCAGGTTGCCCTCGAGGAAGATCAGGCCATGGCCTTGGGTGATTCGGGCAATGCGTGCGCCAAAGTCGCTCATGGCCTGCTCATCAGCCAGGTACAGGGTTACTTCAGACACGGTGCTTGCTCCTCCAACAACTGACGAATGGCTGGAATCAGATCACTGGCCGCCAGCCCACGGCCCAATTTTCCTTGTTGCTCGCCGGCATTGGCATGCAGCCAGACCGCCAGGCAGGCTGCGTCAAATGGCTCCATGCCCTGGGCCAGCAATGCGCCGATCAACCCGGCCAACACATCGCCCAAACCGGCGGTGGCCATGGCCGGGTGCCCCTGATGACACAGCGCCAGACGCCCATCGGGATGGGCGATCAGGCTGCCGGCACCTTTTAAGACGACGACAGCTGTATATTTTTTGCTCAATGCATGGGCCGCTGCCGGTCGATCGGCTTGAACCTGTAGCGTACTCATTCCAAGCAAACGCGCCGCCTCGCCCGGATGCGGGGTGATCACGCAATCCTTGGGCAAACTCACACGCTCCTCGGCCAACAGGTTCAGCGCATCGGCGTCCCAGACTTGCGGCAGCGGTGCGTTGGCGGCGGCCGACAACAAGCTGCGCCCCCAACCCGCCTGCCCCAGCCCCGGACCGACAACCAACACGGAAACTTTTTGCAGCAAAACCATCAACTGATTGGCCGACGAAGTGCCCAGCACCATCGCCTCGGGGATCCGCGCCAGCGCGGCGGACACGTGTTCGCTGCGAGTCGCCACCGACACCATGCCCGCCCCGCTACGCAGCGCACTTTGCGCGCTCAGCAGGATCGCGCCACCCAACCCGCGATCACCACCGATCAGCAGCACATGGCCGAATCGGCCTTTATGGGAGGTCGGGGTCCGGGGCGCTGGACGCGGAAGGTTAGCGGCCGTCAGACGACGAGCGGTGAACGCCGCGCCACCAATCAACTGCGAATCGGCGTGCAAGTCATTGAACACCAGTTCGCCGACCACATCCGCCGCATCACCGGTGAACAACCCCACCTTCAAGCCAATGAACGTGACCGTCAGGTCGGCATGCACGGCATGACCAAGGATGCGGCCCGTATCAGTGCACAACCCTGACGGAATATCCACTGCCGCAACCGGCAGTCCGCTGGCATTGATCGCGGCGATGGCGCTGGCATACGGCTCACGCACATCGCCGCTCAGGCCGGTACCAAGCAAAGCATCCAGCACAATACCGCGCAATCCGGATTGTGCCGTCCAGGGCTCGATGAGCACGTTTTCAGACACCGCCTCGGCATGGGCCAACGCCGCATCACCCTGCAAGCGCTGCGGATCCCCCACCGCCAGCACCCGCACCGACCAACCGGCACGCTGGGCCAACACAGCCACCAGATACCCGTCCCCGGCATTGTTGCCATGACCGGCCAGCACGCTCAATTCGCTCGCTGTCGGCCATTGCCGCACCAGCGCCCGCCACGTCGCCCGCGCCGCGCGCTGCATCAATTCGAAGCCCGCTGCGCCGGCGGCGATCAGGCTCGCGTCGAGTGCTCGCACCTGGGCGGCGCTATACAGCGCGTCGGGTAATTCATCTTTAGTGTGCGGCATGCGTCTTCGGGCTCCGATGTCTGGCAGAATTATACGCACCTCAGCTCCGGTTTCTCTCGTCTCATGCCCGCTATTACCACAGACCTGCCCGCCCTCGCCCAATCCATCAAGGACTGGGGCCGCGAGCTGGGCTTCCAGCAAGTCGGCATCAGCGGCCTCGACCTGGCCGAGCATGAGCAGCACCTGGAACGCTGGCTCGAAGCCGGCTACCACGGCGAAATGGACTACATGGGCGCCCACGGCAGCAAACGCTCGCACCCCGAAGAGCTGGTGCCGGGCACTTTGCGCGTGGTTTCGCTGCGCATGGACTACCTGGCCGGCGACACCCAAATGGCGAAAGTGTTGGCCAAACCGGAAAAAGCCTACGTCTCCCGTTATGCCCTGGGTCGCGATTACCACAAGCTGATCCGCAAACGCGTGCAACAACTGGCGGAAAAAATTCAGGCCGAGATCGGCCCGTTTGGGTATCGCGCCTTCGTCGACAGCGCGCCGGTGCTGGAAAAAGCCATCGCCGAACAGGCGGGGCTTGGATGGATCGGCAAAAATACCCTGGTCTTGAATCGCAAGGCAGGCAGTTATTTCTTCCTCGCCGAACTGTTCGTCGACTTGCCGCTGCCGGTCGACCCGCCCCACGCCACCGAACACTGCGGGAGGTGCAGCGCCTGCCTCGACATTTGCCCGACCAACGCCTTCGTCGGCCCCTATGTGCTGGATGCCCGACGCTGCATTTCCTACCTGACCATCGAACTCAAAGGCGCCATCCCTGAAGACCTGCGGCCACTGATCGGCAATCGTGTGTTTGGTTGCGATGACTGCCAGATCGTCTGCCCATGGAACCGCTTCGCCCGCCCGTCCGGGGAAAGCGACTTCAAGCCGCGGCACAATCTGGACAATGCCGGGCTGGCGGAACTGTTCATGTGGGATGAAGACAAATTCCTGAGAAGCACCGAAGGCTCGCCGCTGCGCCGGACCGGTTACGAAAACTGGTTGCGCAACCTGGCGGTGGGGTTGGGCAATGCGCCTTCAACGATTCCGGTGCTGGAAGCGCTGAAGGCGCGACGGCAGCATCCTTCGGAACTGGTGCGTGAGCATGTCGAATGGGCGTTGCGGCAACACGCCGAACGTCAGGCTTCGTCGTTGTAGACGAACTTGGGCATTTCCCAATGAAAACGGATTGCCAGCAAGCGCAGCAGAAAACCGCCGAACAAGGTGATCAGAATCGATTGCTCATCGGGTAATTGCAGATAGATGCAGAGCATGTAGCACCACGCCGACGCAAACGAGACGCTGGCATAGAGCTCACGCCGGAAGATCAGCGGAATATCGTTGCAGAAAATGTCCCGCAGGATGCCACCGAAGACGCCGGTAATCACGCCGCTGACCGAGGCCACCAACATGCCGTGGCCCATTTCCAGGGCGGTGATGCAGCCGATCAGGGTGAACGCCACCAGCCCCATGGCATCGAGCACCAGAAACAGTGAACGCAGATGGCGCATCCAGCGCGCCGTGAACACTGTGATCATGGCGGCAGCCGTGGTCAGCACCAGGTATTCCGGGTGTTTGACCCACGTCAGCGGGTAATGCCCGAGCAGCACATCACGCACCGACCCGCCCCCCAGCGCCGTGACGCAAGCGATCAGCACCACACCGAACCAGTCCATGCCACGACGCCCTGCAGACAGGGCGCCGGTCATGGCTTCGGTGGTGATGGCGATCAGGTAGAGCATCAGCAGCATGGTGGCGATCCTTGCAAAAAGGCGCGCAGTCTACTCAGTTCACCAAAGCCTACAACCCCCTGTAGGAGCTGCCGCAGGCTGCGATCTTTTGACTTTGATTTTCAAGATAAAAAGATCGCAGCCTGCGGCAGCTCCTACACAAGGACCGTGGGCCGTATCAGAACTTGATGAAATGCTTGCGGTAGTGCTGCAACTCAGCGATGGATTCGCGGATGTCGTCCAGAGCCAGGTGGGTACTGCCCTTCTTGAAGCTGTCACGCACGTCCGGTGCCCAGCGCGCGGCCAGCTCTTTGAGCGTGGACACGTCGAGGTTGCGGTAGTGGAAATAGCTTTCCAAAGATTTCATGTGGGTATAAAGGAAGCGACGGTCCTGGCAGATGCTGTTGCCGCAGATCGGCGACTTGCCCTTCGGCACCCACTTTTCCAGGAAGGCGATGGTTTCGGCTTCGGCTTCGGCCATGCTGATGCGGCTGTCGCGAACCCGTTGGGTCAGCCCGGAACCGCCGTGCTGACGGGTGTTCCACTCATCCATGCCAGCGAGGATTTCGTCGCTGTGGTGAATGGCGATCACCGGACCTTCGGCCAGGGTGTTCAGGTCACTGTCGGTGACGATGGTGGCCATTTCGATGATGACGTCGGTGTCCGGGTTCAGACCGGTCATTTCCAGGTCGATCCAGATCAGGTTCTGTGGGTTTTGCATGTTTGGCTCCTAGGCAATGCTGCGCAGTTTAGCCTAGGCCGGTAGCCGGGCGTGCTAAACTCGCGGCCGTTTTACCTAATCGCTGCATTCTTTATACGGAACACCCATGGCCAAACGCCAACTCAATCGTCGTCAAAACTGGCGCATCGAAAAGATTCAGGGCGAACGCGCTGCCCGCGCCGCCAAACGCGAGTCCTCGGCTGTCGAGGCGCTTGAGGGCGGCGATCTGGGCCCGGAACAGCACGGTCTGGTGATCGCTCACTTCGGCGTGCAGGTCGAAGTCGAGGCCCGCGACGGCGAACTGGCCGGCCAGGTATTCCGTTGTCACCTGCGCGCCAACCTGCCGGCGCTGGTGACCGGCGATCAGGTGGTCTGGCGCGCCGGCAACCAGGGTATCGGCGTGATCGTGGCGCAACTGCCGCGCAACACCGAGCTGTGTCGCCCGGACAGCCGTGGTCAGCTCAAGCCGGTTGCGGCGAACGTCGACATGATCGTCATCGTGTTTGCACCGCTGCCCGAGCCCCACGCCAACCTGATCGACCGCTATCTGGTGGCGGCCGAGCATGCGGGCATCAAGCCTCTGTTGCTGCTGAACAAATTCGACCTGATCGACGACAACAACGCACCAGCGCTGAATGCCTTGCTCGCGGTTTACCGCACCCTCGGCTATCCGGTGCTGGAAGTGTCGGCGCACCACGGCAACGGCATGGAGCAGTTGCAGAAGCAACTCGACGGACGCATCAGCGTGTTCGTCGGCCAGTCTGGTGTCGGCAAATCGTCGCTGGTCAATAGCCTGCTGCCGGAAGTCGAAGCCCGTGTCGGCCCGTTGTCCGAACTGTCCGGCCAGGGCACCCACACCACCACTACCGCGCGGTTGTTCCACTTCCCCGGCGGCGGCGAGTTGATCGACTCCCCGGGCATCCGCGAGTTCGGCCTGGGCCATGTCAGCCGTGCCGATGTCGAAGCCGGCTTCATCGAGTTCAACGACCTGCTTGGCACCTGCCGCTTCCGTGACTGCAAGCATGATCGCGAACCCGGCTGCGCCCTGCTCAAGGCCCTTGAAGACGGCCGCGTGCAGCAGCAACGGATGAACAGCTACCGCTCGATCATCGCCAGCCTGCCGGAAAACGGCTACTAAACAGACATGCCGACCGCCCTGCCTTCAGCGGGGCGGCCGGCGGCTGGATCTTCCCCTGCTTAAATATCAGACCTTTCTGTAAGGCGCGCGCACGCTCGCTTGTAGGGCATTTCTCTTTCCGCGCCGACACCTTGTGGCCGCCCTGTATTCACCTAAGTTCAAACCCTCTTCGCACTCCTGCGACACCGAGGGACACCCATGCAAACCTACCATCTATTCATCAGCCACTCGTGGAACTACCCCGACGCCCACGACAATTTCGTGCGCCTGCTCAACGCCAAGCCCGGTTTCACCTACAAGAATTTTTCGGTGCCACCGGACAACCCGATTGTCGGCGCGAAAACCGACAAACAACTTGAGGAGGCCATCGAAAACAAGATTCGCCCGTGTTCGGCGGTATTGATCATGGCCGGGATGTACTCCACCTACAGCAAGTGGATCAATAAGGAAATCGAGATCGCCAAGCGCATGGGCAAGGTGATCATTGCTATCAAGCCGTTCGGTGCCGAGCGCATTTCCACGGTGGTACGTGACGCGGCACATGCCGAATGTGCGTGGAACACCAACAGCATCATCGATGCGATTCGCCAGCATACGGCGGTGTAACCATGCGCAAGGGACTGTTTATCGGCATCAACGACTACACCCATGTATCGCGCCTGAGCGGTTGCAGCAATGACGCCATGGCCATGGCGTCCGTTTTGAAGACCGATGCCAATGGCGATCCGAACTTCAAGAACATCGTACTGACCTCCGCCGAGGACTACCTGAGCCGGGAAAAACTCGAAGACCAGATCCGCGAGCTGTTTGCCGGGGACTGCAACGTCGCGCTGCTGTATTTCGCCGGCCACGGCAGCTTCGATACCGACACCGACGAAGGCATGTTGATCCCGCAGGACTACAAGAGCGCCAAGGACGGGATTCGCCTCAGCGACATCCTCAACTGGGCGAGCAAGGCCACGAAGATCAAGAACAAAGTGATCATTCTCGATTGTTGCCAGAGCGGCTCGGCCGGCGAACTGCGCGCCTTGCGCAGTGAAGGCAGCGTGGTCGGCGAAGGCATGACCATCCTGACCGCCTGCAAAAAGGAAGAGCCGGCGATGGAGGGCGTGCAGCACGGCGTGTTCACCGGATTGCTGCTCCAGGCCCTGCACGGTGGTGCAGCGAACATCCTGGGCAAGATCACTCCCGGCAGCCTTTATTCGTTTGTCGACAATGCCCTCGACGCCTGGGAACAGCGTCCGGTGTTCAAGACCAACGTCTCGCAGTTCATTTCCCTGCGCGAAGTGTCGCCGCTGATCCCCAAGGAAATCCTGCGCAAACTCCCCGAATGGTTTGCCGAAGCGGAGTCGGTGTACCCCCTCGCCTCCAGCTTTGAGCCCACCGAACCCGAGTTCAACCCGGAACACGGCGAAGTCTTCGCCCAACTGCAAAAGTGCAACCGCCACAGCCTGGTCGAACCGGTGGACGCCGAACACATGTACTACGCCGCCATCCACGCCACCGGCTGCCGCCTCACCGCCCTCGGCGCCTATTACCGCGAACTCGCGATCAAGGGACATTTCTGATGCCAGTGTTTATCAGCTACCGCCACATGGATCGTGCCCACGCGGTCAAAATCAACGGGCGCCTGATCCAGGCCAATATCAAGACCTACCTCGACGTACTGGATATCGAATCCCAGACCACCGATGACATCACCGGGGTGATCACCCGCAACATCAGCGAATGCACGCACCTGCTGGCGGTGGTGTCGGAGAAAACCGCGCTGTCCTGGTGGGTGCCGTTCGAAATCGGCGAGGCGACTATCACTAATCGGCGTATCTGCTCGTTCAAGACCGGCCCGACAGAGCTGCCGCTGTACCTCGATAAATGGCCGAAGCTGATCAGCGACCGGGACATCGAGTTCTTTATCGATGCCTATCGCAACGAAGCGACACTCAAGCGCTCGATGTCGCTGGAATCGGTGACAGGTAGCGAGTCGGTGCGCAGCGTCAACAAATCCAATGCGGATCGCTTTCACGCCGATCTCAAATCCCGAATCACCCGCGGTTTTTAACGTAGAAAACGCCGACAAAAAAGCCGACATCGCTGTCGGCTTTTTTGTCGGTCACTGCTTGGGCGGCTCACCCGGTTTCGGTGCCGGATCATCGAACAGGTTCAGACGCTCGCGCAGTTCGTGGGCCGGCAGCGGTTCCTTGTCCGCCGGCAACGCGTTCGGATCGACCGGTGCAGCCGGTGTGGCGCCTGGTGCAGCCGAACCTTGCGGAACATCAGGCGTAGGCTCCGCCCCTTGCGAACCTTCGATCGCACGCTGGGCTTTCTTCGTCAGCACCACGATGTCGATACGGCGGTTCACCGGATTGAACGGATGCTCGCGATCGAACAGGGCCGACGAGGCATAACCGACCACGCGCGCCACCTGCGCATCCGGATAGCTGCCCGCCACCAGCGCACGCCGAGCGGCGTTGGCACGGTTGGCCGAAAGCTCCCAGTTACCGAAGTCACCCGTGCCAGTGTACGGCTTGGCATCGGTGTGGCCGCTGATGCTGATCTTGTTCGGCACCGCTTTGATGGTGTCGGCCATGGCCAGCAGGATGTCTTCGAAATACGGTTTCAGACGGGCTGAACCCGAGTCGAACATCGGGCGGTTTTCCGCGTCCATGATCTGGATACGCAGGCCGTCCGGCGTGATTTCGAACAGGATCTGATCCTTGAACTTCTGCAGCTGCGGGTTTTCTTCGACCTTGTTCTGCAGCTCTTGCAGCAACAGCTCGAGGCGCTCCTTTTCGACCTGCTCGGCCATGCCTTCGACCTGGTCGGTATCGATGGTGACCTTGTCCGGCTGCGGCTGGGACTTCACTTCAGGGTTGAGGGTGTTTTCCGGCGCCAGGGTCGGCGTGCCGCCCAGATCGATGATGTACGGCGTACCGCTTTCGGAAAAGCCGATCGGGTCCTTGAAGTAACCGGCGATGGCAATCTTCTGTTCCGGCGTGGCGGTGGACAGCAGCCACAACACCAGAAAGAACGCCATCATCGCCGTGGCGAAGTCGGCGAAGGCGATTTTCCAGGCGCCCCCGTGGTGCCCGCCGGCGATGCGCTTGACGCGCTTGATGATTATCGGCTGATTGTTTTCCATAACTTAACGACCGCGAACCGCTTGTTCCAGCTCGGCGAAGCTTGGACGGTGCGCCGGGTACAGGACCTTGCGCCCGAACTCCACGGCCAGCGATGGCGGCATGCCGGAAGCCGAAGCCACCAACGAGGCCTTGATGGCTTCGTAGACGTTCAGTTCTTCCTTGGCATCGTGGGCCAGGGAATGGGCCAGAGGGCCGAAGAAGCCGTAGGCGGCGAGAATACCGAAGAAGGTACCCACCAGTGCCGCACCCACGTGCAGGCCAATGGACTTCTGATCGCCCTCACCCAGCGAAGCCATGGTCACCACGATCCCCAGTACCGCCGCGACGATACCGAAACCGGGCATGGCGTCAGCAATGCCGTTTACGGCGTGGGATGGGTGTTCCAGGTCTTCCTTGAGGCTGAACAGCTCCATGTCGAACAGGCCTTCCAGCTCGTGGGGAGCCATGTTGCCGGAGGACATGATGCGCAGGTAATCGCAGATGAACGCGGTCATGCGCTCGTCCTTGAGGACCGTCGGGTACTTGGCGAAGATCGGGCTCGCGGCGGCATCTTCGATGTCGCCTTCGATGGCCATCATGCCTTCGCGGCGGCTCTTGTTGAGGATCTCGTAGATCAGGCCCAGCACTTCAAGGTAGAAGCCGTGATTGAAACGCGAGCCGAACATGCTCAGGGACTTCTTGAGCACGTGCATCGTCATGTAGCCGGGGTTGGCCTGCAAGAATGCACCAAGGGCGGCGCCACCGATGATCATGACCTCGAAAGGCTGAATCAAGGCGGCAATCTTGCCGTGGGAAAGCACGTATCCGCCGAGCACGCTCGCGAATACGACGATGATGCCGATAATTTTAGCCATAGGTTAGGAGAGCACTTACTGAGTCGGGTTCAAGGTCATATTCGGAAGTTAAAAAATCTCTTCTTCTCCTTATCGGCAAAACTGCGCCAGACTATAGCCAGTTCAGGCGAAAAACTGATTTGACCCCATCCGGGCACAGGTAATGTTGACGATGATCGCCTCCCACCATGGTTAACGAAACGAACGTTCCAACCCCGAAACCGACCACTCTCGAAGGCTGGGTCAAGCTTCTCGATGGCGTACGCCTGCCGGTTCCGCAAGCCAGTCACGACCGGGTCTGCAAGGCCATCCGTGACAATCGCAGCTCGCTGCGCGACATCGCTGACTTGATGCAAGGCAGTCCGGCCCTGGCCTTGAGCGTGATTCGCGAAGCCAACCGGCATACCCATGGCAGCATGACCGAACCTGCGGAAAACCTTGAAATTGCAATCAACCGCCTCGGCTTGAAGCGCACGGAAGAACTGCTCGCGCGCCTGCCCGCCGAACCCCGGTCCGAGATCCCCAAAGCCTTGCGTCAGCTGCAGATGATCAGCCAGCACGCCACGCAACAGGCCAACGGTTTTTTCGCCAGCCGCCTGGCGCGGCTGTGGCAGGACATCCACTGGGGCAGCCTGCTGTTTCTTTCGCCCCTGTGGCCGTTGGCGCTGACCCATCCAAAACTGCTCGAAGAATGGGAGTTGCGGGTCATCCACAAAGGCGAGTCCGCATGCAAAGTCGAAAAGCAATTGCTTGGCGTACGCCTGCTGGAGATCGGCCAGGCGATGGTGGAGATCTGGCGCTTGCCGATCTGGGTGCAGCAGGGCTATCGACTGCTGCTCACTGAACAGCGGGAACTGGTGAAAGTCCTGCGCATCGCCCGTGACAGCGAGCATCCACTGCGCCAGCAGAACCGTCTCGATGACGACCCGACCCTGCGCCGCTGGCTCAATCAACCGGCCAATACGGTATTGCTGGCCAATGGGCTGGCACTGTCGGCGCAACACGCCTGGGACAGCCCGCACAGTGAGCGCTGGCAATTCCTGACCAGCCTTTACCTGCAAATGCCGATGGACGAGGTGCAACAGCAACTGCACCAGCAAGCTGCCAACAGCGCACGCCAACACGCCATGCCCGACCTCTGGCACCCCGCCGAATCACTGATCTGGCCGTGGGGCATGAATCGTATCCACGCCGGGCTGCTGCCGGCATCGGCACCCACCGCCGAAGACCTGGCGAAGTGGCGCAAGCAATGTGCCGAATTGCTGGCCGAGCCGAGTCGCTTCACCAACGCCATGCACCTGACCATCGCCGCCCGGGACGCCCTCGCAGCCTGCGGCATGCGTCGGGTGATGATCCTGATGGCCGACCGCACCCAAGCCAACCTGCGCGCGCACCAGACGGCCGGTCTGCCGAAGGAAGCGGCCGGGTTGAACTTCGTGGTCAGCCAGAGCAACGTGTTGCAACGCCTGCTCGCGCAACAGGCCCAGGTGCGCCTGACTCCAGCCAACAACGCGCAATTCTCGGCGCTGCTGCCCAACAGCCTGCGTTCGCAGTTCAGCGGCGAACACCTGCTGCTACGCTCGCTGGCCAATAATGGCCGGGTGATCATGATCGTCGTGGCGGACCAGGGCGGCGGACCGTTTTCGGAAATTTCCGTACAGGCCTTCGGCAAAACCGCGCAGTGCATCGAGAAAGCCCTGCACAGCTTTAGCCACCGTGGCCAATAAGCTGCGCTACAATCCCCCCTTTTGTGCTCTGGAGACCTCACATGTCTGACTTCTCTGGCTTGCCGCTGGTGATCGAGCCGAGCGACTTGCTCCCTCGCCTCGACGCTCGCGAATTGATTCTGGTGGACTTGACCAGTGCCGCCCGCTACGCCGAAGGGCACATTCCCGGCGCGCACTTTGTCGATCCGAAACGCACGCAGCTCGGCCAGGCCCCCGCCCCGGGACTGATGCCCCCGCAGGCCGCACTCGAAACCTTGTTTGGTGAGCTGGGACACAACCCCGATGCGATCTATGTGGTGTATGACGACGAAGGCGGTGGTTGGGCCGGGCGCTTCATCTGGCTGCTGGATGTCATCGGCCACAGCAAGTACCACTATGTCGACGGCGGCCTGCCGGCCTGGCTGGCAGAAGGTTTGCCCATGTCGATCCAGATCCCGCCACCCGTGGGTGGCCCGGTTTCACTGACCTTGCACGATGAACCCACCGCCACCCGCGAATACCTGCAAAGCCGACTCGGCGCCGCCGACCTGGCAATCTGGGATGCTCGCGGCCCGCTGGAGTACTCCGGCGAGAAAGTCCTGGCAGCCAAGGGTGGCCACATTCCCGGCGCGGTCAATTTCGAATGGACCGCCGGCATGGATAAGGCACGCCAGCTGCGCATCCGCACCGACATGCCGCAGATCCTCGAACAACTCGGGATCAGCAAAGACAAAGAAGTGATTACCCACTGCCAGACCCACCATCGTTCTGGCTTCACCTATCTGGTGGCCAAGGCTCTCGGTTATCCGCGGGTCAAAGGCTACGCCGGCTCCTGGGGCGAATGGGGCAACCATCCCGATACCCCGGTAGAAATTTGAGATTTTTAAGGACCGTTAATGAACAAGCGTCTGTTTCTCCTCGGCCAGTACCTGCTGCCCCACAACTTGCTCTCGCGACTGGCCGGCTGCATCGCCGAATGCCGCGTGCGCTGGTTCAAGAATGCGTTCACCGCCTGGTTCGCCAAGCGTTATCAGGTGGACATGTCCCAGGCCCTGGTCGAAGACCTGACCGCCTACGAGCACTTCAACGCGTTCTTCACCCGTGCACTGAAAGACGGTGCCCGTCCGCTGGACGAAACCCCGGACGCGATCCTCAGCCCGGCTGACGGCGCGATCAGCCAGCTCGGCCCGATCGAGCACGGTCGCGTGTTCCAGGCCAAGGGTCACAGTTTCAGCGTGCTGGAACTGTTGGGTGGCGATGCGGCAAATGCTGCGCCGTTCATGGGCGGTGACTTCGCGACCATCTACCTGTCGCCGAAGGACTATCACCGCGTGCACATGCCACTGGCCGGCACCCTGCGCGAGATGGTCTACATCCCGGGTCGTCTGTTCTCGGTCAACCAGACCACCGCTGAAAACGTTCCGGAATTGTTTGCCCGCAACGAACGCGTGGCGTGCATTTTCGACACCGAGCGCGGGCCGATGGCCGTGGTGCTGGTGGGCGCAATGATCGTTGCATCGATTGAAACCGTCTGGGCCGGTCTAGTCACGCCGCCGAAACGTGAGCTGAAAACCTTCCGCTACGACGAAGCCGCACGCGCGCCGATCCACCTGGAAAAAGGCGCAGAACTGGGTCGCTTCAAGCTGGGTTCGACCGCTGTCGTGCTGTTCGGGCCGGATCAAGTGAAGTGGGCTGAAGAAATGACCGCCGGTACAGCGGTGCAGATGGGTCAGGGCATGGGCTCACCAAAAGCCTGATCCTTACTCTGATCTAATGTGGGAGCGAGCTTGCTCGCGATTGCATAG
>NZ_JBFUIC010000115.1:0-14920 GCF_056402075.1 Pseudomonas sp. P4_C3 | reverse complement strand
TCTTTTGGTACTGGCTGCATAGTTTCGGAGTCAGCAACCATTAAGCCTTCGAAGGCTGCCGCACGAGCCCCTTATACGTGGCAACTTGCCGCTTGTAGAGGGCGGAGACAGTATCGCCTTCGCCCAAGCCACGGTTCACCAGGACGGAGGCGAGGCGGAAGCAGCAATCGCTCTTCAAGTAAAATCGAGTGGAGTCATCCAGGCTTCACTCAGCTGAGAACGCCAGAGATTTCTTTGCTCGAGTGGAATCCGCACAAGACTGGTTGATCAATGTCACCGCCACTGCGCCTATCAAGCCGGCCAGGCCGATGGCCATGAAGTTGTGCTCAAGTGGCAGGTTCATTGACACCAGCCAGCCGATCAGCACTGGCGCAACGATCGCCCCGATGCGTCCCACACCTGACGCAAACCCGACACCCGCCGAGCGTATCGTGGAGGGGTAGAAGTCACCTGCATAGGCATAGGCCAGCAGCTGCGTACCCAGTGTGGATGCCCCAACAACGAAGACGACTGCGTACAACAGAGATACGTCGCGTGTATAGCCCATGAGGGTCAGAGCAATGGCTCCGACAATGTAGAAGCTTACCAGAACGTATTTGATGTTGAGCTTATCGGCCAGCCAACCACCACCTAGTCCTCCAGCGATCGCACCGAGGTTGAATACGATAACGAAATTGAGTGCTGAGCCCAGGCTGAAGCCAGCCATCGCCATGAGTTTGGTTAACCAGGAGTTGAGCGCGTAAACCATGAACAGACCGGTCATGAACGCTGTCCAAATCATCACCGTGCTGAAGCCACGACCATCCTTGAATAGATTGCGTACTGGGGCGTCCAGCTCAGCCAAAATCGCTAGGTTGCCGGTCATCTCAGTTTGGCTGGTGATATTCAATGTTGGCTCAATACGCAGCGCAACCTTGCGCAGCTCATCCTGACGACCTTCCTTCAGCATGTACCCGATGGAATCAGGCATGGTTTTCAGGATGAAGGGGATCAGCAGAACCGGTAGTGCGGCAACGTAGAACACCCACTGCCAACCATGGCTCTCAATTAACTGCTTGGACGTAATGGCAACTAAAATGCCGCCTACCGAGTAGCCAGCAAATACCAGAGTGACCAGGCGAGTACGGAGTTTCAAAGGGGCAAACTCACTCATTTGAGCGGTGCACACAGGCAATACGCCGCCAATACCCAAGCCGGCGATGAAGCGCATGATGCTGAAACTGACAGGGTCGTTAGTGAAACCCGCACCGGCTGTGAAAAGGCTGAACAGTGCGACGCACATAGCAACCATTTTCGGACGGCCGATACGGTCGGCAAGTGTTCCAAGGAAGATCGCTCCAAGCATCGTGCCGAATAGGGCGGAACCCGCCATGATTCCTGCGCTAGTGGGGGCAATCTGCATATCTTGCATAATAGCGGGAAGGGCCGCACCAACGATGGCGAGATCGTAACCATCGATCACAAGAATTAGCATGCACCAAAAAAGTATGAGACGGTGAAATCGGTTGAACTTTGAATTGCTGGCGAGCGCGTACACGTTAACTGTCTGCATATTATGTATCCTTCAGTATTGTTGTATTTATGAAGTGCACATCCAGTGGGGATTTCGGTATCAGGCCACTTCGTGAGAAGAGCCTCCGAGTTGGCAGTCTACAGCATGAAAATTTGGCATTCTCTGCACAGCGCAACTCGGACTTAGTAAACTACTGTCTGTATGCGTAGTGCATTAAGGCGTCATGCTCCCACAAGCATCCAAAGATTGCTTCAAGATCATCAAATACATAAATGATGAGTCATCAAAGTCGTCGCATAGTTAATTTAGAACTTTCGTGCGTTCCCGACTCTTAAGCATCAAACTTGCTGCTTAGCAATCTCCTGGTTGCGTAGGATGAAACGTTGCAGCTTGCCGCTAGGTGTTTTCGGCAATTCATTGACGAACTCGATTTCCCGGGGGTAGGCATGAGCCGCGAGGCGCTGGCGGACATGTAACCGCAATGTTTCGGCTAGTTCCGGGCTTGGTAGATATTGCTTGTTTAGTACCACGAAGGCCTTAATCAACTCTGTACGCTGCGGGTCGGGTTTTCCGATTACGGCTGCCTCAATCACGGCAGGATGCTCCACCAGCGCGCTTTCAACGTCAAACGGCCCTACCCGGTAGCCGGAGGTAGTAATTACGTCGTCATTACGGCCTACGAAGCTAATGCTGCCATCGTCGTTGAGTTCTGCTGTATCGCCGCTCAAGTAGTAACGCCCCACGAAGGCCTTGGTTGGCATGCCGAAATAACCACCGAACCAGCACTGCGGCGATTGCTCGCGATCAATTGCCAACGCACCAGGCTGGCCTGGTGGTAACTCCTGCTGCCGGTCATCAAGCACTACGATTCGATGGCCAGGGATGGCATAGCCAGCAGAGCCTTCAAGCACAGGGTGGCTCAGGCCGTGATGGTTGCTAAGCACCATGCCTAGCTCGGTCTGGCCATAGTGGTCGTGGATGACTACGCCTAAGTGCTCAGCAAACCAGTGGATGACTTGGGGATTGAGAGGCTCTCCGGCGCTGCTAACCACGCGTAATCGACCTCGGATGCTATCGGCGAATTGCATACCCGTGGAGATAAGTAACCTGAAGGCCGTCGGCGAGCCGGCGAGGTTAGTGATTGCATATTTGTTGATTACCAAACAGGTGCTATCGACCGAAAACGGGCCATCGTAAAACAATGTCGAGTGACCCAAAGCCAGTGGCGCGGTGACCGCGTAATAAAGGCCATATGCCCAGCCGGGATCGGCGAGGTTCCAAAAGCGATCATCCGCTCGCAGCTCTACTGCATCACGTATGTAACCCTTGAAAGCCAAAATGGCCCGCAATGGTACTTCCAGTGGCTTGGCTGGCCCAGTGGTGCCGGAAGTGCACATGAGCAGGAACGGGGCTTCGCCGTCCTGAAGCAACGGCTCACAGTCGTTGCTCTGGCGCTGCAGGGTACTCCAAAAATCATAATCGCCGATGCCCAGTGGATCGGCGCCAACAGTGACCACAGTCGGACAGCCGGTGACGTCGTCTAGTTTGGGCCGATTGCGCGCATCTGTGACAACCCATCGTGCGCCAGAGCAGTCCAAGCGCTGCTCAATCGCCTTAGGCCCGAACGCGGTGAACAGCGGTTGGTAGACTGCCCCTACCCTCCAAGTTCCGAGGATAGTGATCAGGAGCTCGACAGTTCGTGGCAAAAGCCCAGCGACTCGGTCACCCGGCCGGACGCCCTGCTCACGGAGGAAATTGCCAAATCGGGCGGCCTGATCCTGTAGTTCGCGGAAGGTATACTGCGAGGCGCTGCCGTCCTGCGCTTCGCAGTACAAGGCTATATCCTGGCCAGCAGCATGTCGGTCACAGCACTCCACGCAGGCGTTAAGGCCGTCCAGACTACCGTGCAGTTCTTGCGCGGCGGTTTGCAGGTAATTGAACTGGCTTGCGGCGGTATGATAATCGCGCATCCCTACATCCTATAATTGTTATTAGAGTCATTGAGACACGAGGATATCTCTGGCTTGTGTACCCAGCTATGGTCTGGCCGCTCAATGTGTCTGACCGATTTGGCCAAAACGTTAGATACGGATCATGCCTATCCAGCCGCACAGCTGGATTAGACTTATGCTCAGCCGCTCCATCGGGATGGGGCGCACCACCGCCGTCACTCTGGCATTCAGCTAGTCTTTGAGACTATCCAGGAGATAATTAAGACATCGTTCGTGCTGTTCGATCCGCGCATCGTTAAACGCTGGTCCATCCTCCGACCGACACCTGCGTACAAGCGCCTGCCAAGGATCACTGTGCGCCTTGACCGTGCCGTAATGCCCGCCGCCAAATAGATCGCGCAACGCCTGCGGTCCGGCATAACTCATTTGCCGACCATAGCCAAAATTCCGCCCAGCCCGTCTGCCTCTCAATGCCATGATCAAACTCCTCTCGAAGTCAAAACTTTTAAAACTTTCCCCACGTCATCCCGCCAAGGATGTTGAGTGTTATCAGGGATCAAGGCCCCTGCGACCTGTGAGGGTTGCCCACTAACACGGGACTGGCGGCTCTTTACGACCGGGAGCTTGGGCATCTCATGATCTGACCCCCTGAGCACTTCCGAGGAAGTGGGCGGGTGGAGGCTGCGCTGGCTGACGAGACCAGCGCCGCGAGATCCTGAGTCGGGTGAAGGCAGCGATGCGATGACCGGGGCGTGCCTGACTGTCAGTCAGGTGCAGTCCATTCCGTGGGCTGCGGCACCATCATCGGCATCGCTGTTGCTGGTGACTTCGGTGTTTGTCACGCCGATTGTCACGAGGGGAATTGCCGCAATGCCTTGTACGAGGTGGGCTGCAGCAGCGGTAGGAGCGCCCGTCTCTTTCCGGGAGAAAGAGACGGGCGCAGGTTGGCGCAATGAAATGGCCAAGCGGATAGGTTGCTGCAGGGCAGCGATGAAAGGGGATGAGTTGCCGCAGTGGGCACACTGGTAAAAGTAGGCATCCATCACATCGCTGTGACCGTGCGAGCCGCCGGACGCTAATCGCACTTGGGGGAGAACCACCACGGTGTGGCGTAGCCTTAAAGGTTCGGGCTACCTGGGTTGCTGTCAATGACAGCGCTTTGCCCGATCTTTTCTACGCCTGTGGAGAATTTGGGTCAAGGCTCGGGTTTTTGGGAGTTCTGCGGCTGTGGATGAAATTATCCACTAATGGAAAACCGTGGTTTTCCACAGATAATTGCGTGGGCTTTAGATTTTTTAAGTGAGGTCCATCCAAGCAGGGCGGCTTTGCAGCCCTGCTTGGATGGACCCGCGTGGACAAGCGGATCACTGAGATATGAGAACCGAGCGCTTACTCAATTGCGCCACGTTTTGCTTTTAGTCGAGTGACATTCGCACCCGTCTGATTGGCGAATTCGCGTGGGCTGACATGCTTCTGCTGATTAGCCTCAAGGTAGCGACTCCACCAGTTCATGATCAGTCTGCGCTCCTCAATGAACTCAGCCTTGTGGATGTAGGCCGCTCGGACGTTGTTGCGTTCCTTGTGGCTCATCTGCCGCTCGATGGCTGTGTCCGTCCACAAACCTGACTCGATCAGTGCGCTGCAGGCCATCGAACGAAACCCATGCCCACAGATCTCGGATTTGGTGTCGTACCCCATCTTCCGAAGCGCGCTGTTCACCGTGTTTTCGGACATTGGTTTCCAAGACTTGGTATCGCCTGCGAACACCAAGTCAAATTTGCCTGTGATTGCGTTGATCTGCTCGAGCAGGGCGATCGCTTGCGGCGATAAGGGTACAAGATGGATATCCCCTGCCATCTTCGTACCCCTTGTGGAAAAGGGTACGCCTTCCAACGCTGGTCGCGTGTCCGGTATTTCCCAGACGCCACGTTTGAGGTCGAACTCGCTCCAGCGGGCGAAGCGCAGCTCGCTGGATCGTACAAACACGTGCAGCGACAGCAAGACCGTCAGCCGGGTAAGTGCACGGCCTTTATAGGTGTCGATCCGTTCCTGCAATTCCGGCAAGCGCGATAAGGATAAGGCGGGGCGGTGAACGACCCGCGAGGCTTTGATCGAGCCAACGAGGTCGTAAGCAGGGTTTACGGTGATAAGCCGGAGGCGCTTTGCCTCGCGCATGATGCTCTGCAGGTAGTTTTGTACCCTTAAAGCAATGTCTATCGTTCCGCGCTTCTTAATCGCTTCCAGGGGCCGCATAAGATCGTGGGTATCGAGGTCGACAATGGCGCGGGCGCCGATCAGCGGGAAGAGGTGAGTTTTGAGGCGACTCATCACTGTCTTGGAATAGTCCGGTGCCCACTTGGCTGACATTTCCGTGTGCCAGCCGAGGGCAACGCTTTCAAAGGTGCGGCCTTTGATCAGAGCGTCCGTCTTGGCTTGGTTCTTGGCTCCTATGGGGTCAATGCCATCCGCCAGCATTCGCTTGACCTGCAAGCGTTTGCGGCGCGCATCGGCGAGGCCAACGATGGGGTAGTTGCCGAATGAGGTCAGTCCTTCCCGTCCGTCAGGTTTGACGTAACGGAGCCGCCAGCCTTTACGGCCATTGGGTTGGACTAGAAGGTAAAGGCCATCCCCGTCGAAAAGCTTGTAGGCGCGGTCTGTGGGCTTGGCCGAACGGCAAGCGGAGTCGGAGAGTGGAGCAGTAGTGCGCGACATAAGGGTACTCCCTTTTATCGAACTGACCTTTATCCCTAACTCTACCCTTAAAACGGCTGGTACCCACCGGAATCCGACGGAAYGCYAAAACGAAAAAACCCGCCAGAAGGCRGGTTTTTCGGGGGTTTCAGAGACTTTATTAGCCTTCTCTGGAACCTTGTCTGGCTCCACGACCTGGACTCGAACCAGGGACCCAGTGATTAACAGTCACTTGCTCTACCAACTGAGCTATCGCGGAATGGCGCGTATCTTACTGATTCAAAAAGAGAAGTCAAGCATTGAATGACAATTGGAGCGAATCATCAGGACGGGCGGTGGTTTAGCGGCGATTGGCGGTTACCAGGATCGCCCCAGAGGTCTACCATGGCCGCCCGGAAGTGGTGACACGCGCTGCCGGCCATTCGCCGAAAAGGTACGCGCCATGAATCATTTGACCCTCACACCTCGACACCACGGGGTGCACCCATGAGCATCGCTCAGATCAGCCTGCCCAAAGGTGTCGGCCCCCACGCCGAAAAGTTGTTCGACGCCATCACTCAGGCCGGCACCGCTGAAGCATTGAACCGCGCTGGCGGCAAGGCCGAAGGTTTTGTCCTGGGGCTGGAAAGCACTAAAGCGATCAAGAGCCAGGTCGCGGAATCGCTGTATGTCGCCTACGACGACGCTGCCAGCCAGCGTGCGACCGAACTGGCTTAACCGCCGAAGGTAATCGTGCCAAGCATCAGTTTGGCGTAGAGCGCCGTGGCCCCCATTTGCACCAGCCACAGGGCCAAGCCGCCGAGAAACACACCGGCGGCCACTTGCATCACCAGGTTGTTGCCGCGCTTTGTCGGGGGGCGGGGGATGAAGTGATCCAGGTCATCCAGGTCATCGCGGTCGGCGCGAAGGTCATCGTTTTTCATGTGGGTTCTCGCAGGAATTCCAGGGTGTACACAAAACCTGTAGGAGCGAGCCTGCTCGCGATGGCAACAGCACATTCACCATCAGTGGTGACTGGTACATCGCTATCGCGAGCAGGCTCGCTCCCACATTTTGGATTGTGTGGAGTTTAGAGGGCTGAGCCCGTGCTTTGAGATTTATCTGCGACAAATAAAAAACGGGAAGCCCCATGGCTTCCCGTTTTTCGTATCACGACGCGATTCAGATCACCTGAACGATGGCATCCGTAACGGCCTTGATGTTGCTCTGGTTCAGCGCGGCCACACAGATGCGGCCGGTGTCCAGGGCGTAGATGCCGAACTCGTTGCGCAAGCGGTGAACCTGCTCAACGCTCAAGCCGGAGTACGAGAACATGCCGCACTGACGACCGACGAAGCTGAAATCGCGCTGAGGCGCTTTTTGTGCCAGCAGATCGACCATCTGGGTGCGCATGCCACGAATGCGCAGGCGCATCTCGGCCAGTTCGGCTTCCCACTGGGCGCGCAGTTCCGGGCTGTTCAGTACGGCAGCAACAACGCTGGCGCCGTGGGTCGGTGGGTTGGAGTAGTTGGTGCGGATCACGCGTTTGACTTGCGACAGCACGCGCGCGCTTTCTTCTTTCGATTCGCTGACGATCGACAGGGCACCCACGCGCTCACCGTACAGCGAGAACGATTTGGAGAACGAGCTGGAAGCGAAGAAGGTCAGGCCCGACTCGGCGAACAGACGCACGGCAGCGGCGTCTTCGTCGATGCCATCGCCGAAACCTTGATACGCCATGTCGAGGAATGGTACGTGGCCTTTGGCTTTAACGACTTCCAGGACGTTTTTCCAGTCGGCCGGGCTCAGGTCCACGCCAGTCGGGTTGTGGCAGCAGGCGTGCAGCACAATGATCGAGCCGTTTGGCAGCGCGTTCAGGTCTTCCAGCATGCCGGTACGATTCACGTCGTGGGTCGCGGCGTCGTAGTAACGGTAGTTCTGTACCGGGAAACCGGCGGTTTCGAACAGCGCGCGGTGGTTTTCCCAGCTCGGATCGCTGATTGCCACAACGGCGTTCGGCAGCAGTTGCTTGAGGAAATCGGCACCGATTTTCAGAGCACCAGTACCGCCAACGGCCTGGGTGGTGATGACGCGGCCAGCGGCGATCAGCGGCGAGTCATTGCCGAACAGCAATTTCTGCACGGCCTGGTCGTAGGCGGCGATGCCGTCGATTGGCAGGTAGCCACGGGAAAGGTGTTGAGCGGCGCGAATGGTTTCGGCTTCGACAACGGCGCGCAGGAGTGGAATTCGCCCCTCCTCGTTGCAGTAAACACCGACCCCCAGGTTGACCTTGTTGGTACGGGTATCGGCGTTGAATGCTTCGTTGAGGCCCAGGATTGGATCGCGTGGTGCCATTTCGACAGCGGAGAACAGGCTCATTATTGCGGCGGCTCTGAATGGAGAGTGGAGGGACGTGTCGCGCTCCAGCCGAATGCACTAGAGCGGTGCACAAACGGGGAGCTAGTATAGAGGCCATCGGCGATTGCTGGCGACAGGCGATTCGGCTTTTCGGTTAAGTTTTTCCGATTATTTTTCGACCGTTAGTCGATTGGTCGTGTCGGAGACTTTACCGGATGTAGGACGTTTGCCTTGAAAGCGCTGGCAATCGGCTCCACATTGAGCACAATCCAGTTTTTTTTCTCGGGCGACATCGGTCGTTTGCGGTCTTTCTCGTTCGTGCCGGTTTTGCCGGCAAGAGTGATCCAGAGGTATTTCATGTCTGAATTCCAGCTAGTCACCCGTTTCGAGCCCGCCGGCGATCAGCCGGAAGCCATCCGCCTGATGGTCGAGGGTATCGAGGCCGGGCTGGCGCACCAGACGCTGCTCGGTGTGACCGGCTCGGGCAAGACCTTCAGCATCGCCAATGTGATCGCCCAGGTGCAGCGCCCAACTCTGGTGCTGGCGCCGAACAAGACCCTGGCGGCGCAGTTGTACGGTGAGTTCAAGGCGTTCTTCCCGAACAACGCGGTGGAGTATTTCGTTTCCTACTACGACTACTACCAGCCCGAAGCCTATGTGCCGTCGTCGGACACCTTCATCGAGAAAGACGCCTCGATCAACGACCACATCGAACAGATGCGTTTGTCGGCGACCAAGGCATTGCTTGAGCGCAAGGACGCGATCATCGTCACCACGGTGTCCTGCATCTACGGCCTGGGCAGCCCGGAAACCTATTTGAAAATGGTGTTGCACGTGGATCGCGGCGACCGGCTCGATCAGCGTGAATTGCTGCGACGCCTGGCGGACCTGCAATACACCCGCAACGACATGGATTTTGCCCGCGCGACCTTCCGCGTGCGTGGCGATGTGATCGATATCCACCCGGCGGAATCCGATTTCGAGGCGATCCGCATCGAGCTGTTCGACGATGAAGTGGAAAGCCTGTCGGCGTTCGATCCGCTGACCGGCGAAGTCATTCGCAAACTGCCGCGTTTCACCTTCTACCCGAAGAGCCACTACGTGACGCCACGGGAAACCCTGATGGGCGCGGTCGAAGGGATCAAGGTCGAGTTGCAGGAGCGCCTGGAATACTTGCGCTCCAACAACAAACTGGTGGAAGCCCAGCGCCTGGAGCAGCGCACCCGTTTCGACCTGGAGATGATCCTCGAACTGGGTTACTGCAACGGCATCGAAAACTACTCGCGCTATCTGTCCGGTCGTGAAGCCGGCGCGGCGCCACCAACCCTTTACGATTACCTGCCGGCCGATGCCTTGCTGGTGATCGATGAGTCCCACGTCAGCGTTCCGCAGGTTGGCGCCATGTACAAGGGCGACCGCTCGCGCAAGGAAACCCTGGTCGAATACGGTTTCCGCCTGCCTTCGGCCCTGGACAACCGGCCGATGCGTTTCGATGAGTGGGAAAGCATCAGCCCACAGACGATTTTCGTCTCGGCGACCCCGGGCAACTACGAAGCCGAACACGCCGGGCGCGTCATTGACATGGTGGTGCGCCCGACCGGGCTGGTGGACCCACAAATCGAGATTCGCCCGGCACTGACCCAGGTCGACGACTTGCTGTCGGAAATCAGCAAGCGCGTCGCAGTCGAGGAGCGGGTGCTCGTCACCACGCTGACCAAGCGCATGGCCGAGGATTTGACCGATTACCTGGCGGATCACGGCGTGCGCGTGCGTTATCTGCACTCGGACATCGACACCGTGGAGCGGGTCGAGATCATCCGCGACCTGCGCCTCGGCACCTTCGATGTGCTGGTGGGCATCAACCTGTTGCGTGAAGGCCTGGACATGCCGGAAGTCTCGCTGGTAGCGATCCTCGATGCCGACAAGGAAGGCTTCCTGCGGTCCGAGCGCTCGCTGATCCAGACCATTGGGCGCGCGGCACGTAACCTCAATGGCCGGGCGATTCTCTATGCCGACCGCATTACCGGATCCATGGAACGGGCGATCGGTGAAACCGAGCGTCGTCGCGACAAGCAGATCGCCTTCAACCTGGCCAATGGCATCACGCCCAAAGGCGTGTTCAAGGACGTTGCCGACATCATGGAAGGCGCCACCGTGCCCGGTTCGCGCAGCAAGAAGCGCAAAGGCATGGCCAAGGCCGCCGAGGAAAACGCCCGATACGAAGCGGAATTGCGCTCGCCGGGCGAGATCGCCAAGCGTATCAAAGCCCTGGAAGAGAAGATGTATGCGTTGGCGCGTGATCTGGAGTTTGAAGCAGCGGCGCAGATGCGCGACGAGATTACCAAGTTGCGCGAGCGGTTGATCACTGTTTGATTTGTAGTGTCTGAACTGGCCTCATCGCGAGCAAGCTCGCTCCCACAGGGATCACACTGAACCCTGTGGGAGCGAGCTTGCTCGCGATGAGGCCAGTCAGGGCGCAGTAAATATCAACTAGTGAGCCTCGCCAGCCTTCAACCCCTCCGGCAATTTCCTGGTCAGCAACACCGCCAGCATGCTGATCCCCAGCGCGATCCCGACAAAATGAAACGCATCGTTATAGGCCATGATCGACGCCTGTTGATGCGCGATCTCGCTGAGTTTGCCCAGTGCCGCCGTTTCACTGCCCAGTCGGTCGGTCAACGAGGTAATGCGCTCGGCCACCTRCGGATTGCTCGGCACGATCGACTCACGCAAGTAGTCAAAGTAAACCTTGGTCCGCGCATCCAGTAGCGTGGCGAGCAGGGCGATGCCGATGGCCCCGCCGAGGTTGCGCAGGATGTTGAACAGGCTCGATGCCGATCCCGCATCCTGGGGCAGGATGTAGGCGGTCGCGATCAGCGAGATGGTGACCATGATCAGCGGCTGGCCCAGGGCGCGGATGATCTGGATCTGATTGAACTGTGGCCCGGCAAAGTCCGGGTTCAGCACGCCCGAAGAGAAGCTCGCCAACCCGAATAGCCCGAAGCCCAGCGTGCACAGCCATTTTGGCGAGACGAACTTCATCAGCTTGGGCACCAGCGGGATCAGAAACAGCTGCGGCACGCCCATCCACATGATCACTTCGCCAATCTGCAGGGCGTTGTAGTTCTGGATCTGCGCCAGGTACAGCGGCAGCAGGTAGATCGAGCCGTACAACCCGACCCCCATTCCGACGCTGGAAATACTGGATAGCCCGAAGTTGCGGTTGCCGAGGATGCCGAGATTGATCAGCGGATTGGGTTTGGAAAACTGCACGATCACAAAGGTGATCAGGCTGACCAGCGCGATGCTGCCCAGGGTCACGATCAGGTTCGACTCCAGCCAGTCCTTGCGATGGCCTTCCTCCAGAAAAACCTGCAAACAACCAAGCCCGACGCCGAGTGTGAGAATGCCGGCGTAGTCGGTGCTTTTCAGCAACTCCCAGTGCGCTTCTTTCTTCTCCAGGCCGTACATCAGGCCGGCGATCATGATCAGGCCGGGCGGGACGTTGATGTAGAAGATGTATTCCCAGCCCCAGTTTTCCGTCAGCCAGCCGCCGAGGGTCGGGCCGATGGAGGGGGCGAAGGTGGCGGTCATGGCGAACATGGCCATGCCCTTGGCGCGGTGGTGTTCCGGGAGTTTGATCAGGGTCAGGGTGAATGCCAGSGGGATCAGSGCGCCGCCGGTAAAGCCCTGCAAGGMGCGAAACATGATCATGCTTTCCAGGCTCCAGGCCATGGAGCAGAGCAGGGAGGCCGCTAGAAACCCGAGGGACACCCACACGGCAAGCCGTCGCGCCGACAGCAACTGCACCAGCCAGGCGGTGAGCGGGATCATGATGATTTCCGCCACCAGGTACGAGGTGGAGATCCACGAACCTTCTTCCAGGGTCGCCGACAGCGCGCCCTGGATGTCCTTGAGCGAGGAGTTGGTGATCTGGATGTCCAGCACCGCCATGAAGGCGCCGAGCATCACGCTCATCACCGCAATCCAGTCCCGCCGGGTCGGTTCGCCGATCGGGCGGATCAGTTGATCACCGGCCATTGTCAGCGGCGTCTTTGCTGCTCACTTTGCTGGTGACATCTTCAGGCGCGTCCTTGATGTTCACCTTGGCGGTCACTGACATGCCCGGACGAATCTTGCCGCGCAACGGGTTGTCCGCGGCGAAGGTCAGTTTTACCGGAATCCGTTGTACGACCTTGGTGAAGTTGCCCGTGGCATTGTCCGGCGGCAACAGGCTGAACTGCGCACCCGAGGCGGCGAACAGGCTGTCGACCCGGGCTTCGATAGGGGTGTCGCTGTAGGCGTCGAAGGTCAGCTCGGCTTTCTGGCCGGGCTGCATGTGGCCGATCTGGGTTTCCTTGAAATTGGCCTGAATCCAGATGTCTTCATCCGGCACGATCGATAACAGGTAAGCGCCGGCCTGCACGTATTGGCCTTCGCGGGCTGCACGCTGGCCGATCAGGCCGCTGATAGGTGCGTGGATTTCGCTGCGGGTCAGGTTCAGTTCTGCCTGGGCGAGGTCGGTCCTGGCGTTGGCGATCTGCGCGTCGAGGCGTTTGATCTCGGCGGTCAGTGCATTGACCTGCTGGCGCTGACTTTGCGCGTCGGCCTGGGCCTTGGCCACTTGCGAGCGGGCAATGTGGGATTCGGCGGAGAGGGTGGTCACCCGTTCTTCCGAGACATAACCGGGTTTGCGCAAGGTCTCGGCGCGGGTCAGGTCGATCTGCGAACGGCCCAGGCTGACCTGGCTGGACGCGACTTGCGCTTCGCTGGCGGCAATCAGGCTGGCCTGCTGGGTCAGTTTGCTCTGGGCTTGCAGGCGCTCGGCCTGGCGGGTGGCCAGGGCGGCATTGGCGCGGTCGACAGCGAGGCGGAAGTCGTCGCCTTCGAGTTTGACCAGCAACTGGCCTTTCTCGACATGCTGGTTGTCCTGCACCAGCACCTGATCGATACGCGCGCCCAATTGGCTCGACACACGGGTGATCTCGCCCTGGACATAAGCGTTGTCGGTGCTTTCATAAAAGCGCCCCTTTAAAAACCAGTGGGCAAACAGGCCCCCGGCAATCAACAGGATGATCAGCAGGAAAAAGGACAGGCGACGCTTGAGTTGGGCAGGCATGGGGAAAACTGTAGTCGAGAAATTGTAAGGGAAGTTATCAGCAGGTGAATCTGGCATACAGCCGATAAACGGTAAATGCCGTCGGCCGATATCCGCGGCATACGGGTGTTACAGCCGCAACCTTGGCTTAAATGCCCTGTTCGCTGGAGCCGGGCGGGTGTCGCCTGTTACCATTCGCGCCTTGTTTGAACTTTGCTTTTTTCTTTTCGAGACATGCCATGACCACCGTCCGCACTCGCATCGCGCCATCGCCTACCGGGGATCCCCACGTAGGTACCGCTTACATCGCCTTGTTCAACTACTGCTTTGCCAAGCAGCACGGCGGTGAGTTCATCCTGCGGATCGAAGACACCGACCAACTGCGTTCGACCCGCGAGTCCGAACAGCAGATTTTCGACGCCTTGCGCTGGCTCGGCATCGAATGGAGCGAAGGCCCTGACGTCGGCGGCCCGCACGGTCCATACCGTCAAAGCGAGCGCGGCGATATTTATCAGAAGTATTGCCAGCAACTGGTCGACCTGGGCCATGCGTTCCCGTGCTTCTGCACCGCCGAAGAACTGGACCAGATGCGCGCCGAGCAGATGGCCCGTGGCGAAACCCCGCGCTACGACGGCCGCGCGCTGCTGCTGTCCAAGGAAGAAGTCGCCCGTCGCCTGGCCGCTGGTGAGCCCCACGTTATCCGCATGAAGGTGCCGAGCGAAGGCGTCTGCGTGGTGCCGGACATGCTGCGCGGTGACGTTGAAATCCCGTGGGACCGCATGGACATGCAAGTCCTGATGAAGACCGACGGCCTGCCGACGTACTTCCTGGCCAACGTGGTCGACGATCACCTGATGGGCATCACCCATGTCTTGCGCGGCGAAGAGTGGCTGCCATCGGCACCGAAGCTGATCCTGCTTTACGAGTACTTCGGCTGGGAACAACCGGAGCTGTGCTACATGCCGCTGCTGCGTAACCCGGACAAAAGCAAGCTGTCCAAGCGCAAGAACCCGACTTCGGTGACGTTCTACGAGCGCATGGGCTTCATGCCCGAAGCGATGCTCAACTACCTGGGCCGCATGGGCTGGTCGATGCCGGACGAGCGCGAGAAGTTCTCGTTGCAGGAAATGGTCGACAACTTCGATCTGAAGCGCGTGTCCCTCGGCGGGCCGATCTTTGACATCGAGAAACTGTCCTGGCTCAACGGTCAGTGGCTGCGTGACCTGCCGGTGGAAGAGTTCGCTGCGCGCGTGCAGAAGTGGGCGTTCAATTCCGATTACATGATGAAGATCGCACCGCACGTGCAGGGCCGCGTCGAAACCTTCAGCC